>JBAZNU010000003.1:0-300000 GCA_041649015.1 Ignavibacteria bacterium | reverse complement strand
GAAGAGGTACGGCTGAGCATTTTGGAGTAATGGGTAAAATTGACATTATATCCACAACACTCGGTAAAGCACTTGGAGGGGCTTCGGGAGGCTGTATTTCAGGAAGAAAGGAAATTGTAGAGCTATGCAGACAAAGAGGAAGACCATATTTATTCTCTAACGCTGTAGCTCCGTCAATCGTTGAAGCATCAATGGCGGTGCTTGACCTGATTTCAAAGACGACTGAACGAAGAGACAAACTTGAGAAGAATACTGCATTCTGGAGAAAGTCACTCACAGAAGCCGGACTTATTATTAAGGAAGGTGAAACAGCAATTGTTCCTGTTATGCTTTTCAATGCTAAATTATCACAGGACTTCTCAAAAGACTTATTTGCCGAAGGAATTTATGCAGTAGGATTCTTCTTCCCTGTTGTTCCAAAAGGACAGGCAAGAATTCGCACACAACTTTCAGCGGCACATGAAATGCATCATCTTGAAAAAGCTCTTGATGCTTTTGTGAAAGTCGGTAAGAAATATGAAATCTTAGGAAAAACAAAACAAGAAATTATTGACAGATACGGAATGTAAGAATATAAGGAAATAATATAATTAAAGCCGAATCGAATTGTTCGGCTTTTTTATTTCTACTTATTTTTAAAGTGAGGTTTATTATTATTGTAAAAAACATTATTTTATGTACATAAGGACCAAGTTAGATTTAGCGAAAGAACTTTCGGAAATCAAGAATTCAGGGTTATACAAAGATGAAAGAATAATTCTTTCAGACCAAAAAGCATGTATAAAAGTGAAATATCCGGATAATTCAGAACCACGGGAAGTATTGAACTTCTGCGCAAATAATTATTTAGGACTGGCTAACCATCCTGATATAATAAAATCAGCACATGAAATACTTGATACACATGGGTTCGGGCTTGCGTCTGTAAGATTCATCTGCGGAACGCAGGATATTCACAAGCAACTTGAGAAGCTTATTGCAGATTTTTATCACACAGAGGATACAATATTATATTCTTCATGTTTTGACGCAAACGGAGGCTTGTTTGAATCGATACTCGGTCCAGAAGATACGATTATTACAGATGCACTGAACCATGCGAGTATAATAGACGGAATAAGGTTATGCAAAGCACGCAGGCTAATTTACAATCACTCTGACATGCGTTCGCTTGAGGAAAAACTGCAACTCGCACGCGAAGGTTCGGATATCTGGGACCACAGCGGTCTTGAAGCACCGCCGCATCCTGCAAAAAATATTATGATTGCAACCGACGGTGTGTTTTCTATGGACGGAGACATAGGAAAACTCAGAGAAATAATCGAACTTGGAAATAAATATGATGCGATGGTGATGGTTGATGATTCGCATGCAACAGGATTCTTTGGCAAAACAGGAAGGGGTGCAATAGAGCATTGCGGAGTGCTTGGAGAGGTTGACGTAATAACCTCTACACTAGGAAAAGCGATGGGAGGTGCTACAGGAGGTTTCACAACGGGAAAACAGGAAATCATCGATATGTTAAGACAGCGTTCACGTCCATATTTATTCTCTAATTCTGTGGCTCCGCCGGTTATAGGTGCAGCAATTACAGCATTCGAGATGCTTGACAAGAGCGATGACTTAAGGGAAAAGTTAAGGAAGAACACTGAATATTTCAGGAGCGGAATGAACAAATTAGGTTTTGATATAATTGAAAGTGTACATCCAATAGTACCTGTGCTTTTCAGAAAATTTGAGGATGATGCCGTACTCGCTCAAAATGTATCGAAGGATTTATACGACGAAGGAATTTATGCAGTTGGATTTTTCTTTCCCGTTGTACCTAAGGGAATGGCAAGAATTAGAATTCAGATATCAGCAGCGCATTCAACAAATGATATTGAAAAATGTATTTCGGCTTTTGAGAAGGTCGGGAAGAAGCATGGGGTAATAAAGTAAGAATGAAAATAAGCGTAAAAAATTTGAACTTAATAAAAAGGGCAGATAAATAATCTGCCCTTTTTTATTTACTTTATTAAAAGTATTAACTATGAACAACCGCTTGTAGAGCCGCAGCTCATGCATTTGAGACATGTACCATTACGTACCATTGTTGCTTGTCCGCATTCCTGGCAAATATCCCCAGTATAACCCTTAAGAAGAGCTTCTTCAACCCTTACCTTTTCAGATGTTCTTGTGTTTCCGTTACCAGCTGGATTACTGACAATCCTAATAGGTACCGAATGGTCAACAACAATTTCTGTTTCTTTTGGCGTCTCTTTTATTTTCTCTTCAACTATTCTTTCACTGTAAATCTTTTCTTCATAATACTCGATATCTTTATCCTTTTCTGTCTTTGCCAGTGAATCGACAGGACTGATTGCAATCTGGTCCTCAGGAATATGAGCAAGGTCAGTACGAGCAAGATAAGTAACGGCAAGTTCGCGGAAAATATAATCAATTATAGATGTAGCCATTTTAATATTTAGATTACCAATAATAATGCCATTAGGTTCGAAACGAGTATATACAAAAGCATCAACAAACTCTTCAAGCGGGACACCATGCTGAAGACCAAGAGACACAGCAATTGCAAAACAGTTCATAAGACTTCTGAAAGCTGCGCCTTCGCGATGCATATCAATAAATATTTCGCCAAGCTGTCCGTTATCATACTCACCTGTACGCAGGTAAACATTATGATTTCCGATTTTTGCTTTCTGTGTATAACCTCTTCTGCGGAAAGGAAGTTTTCTTCTTTTTGCAATATACCTGTGAATAATACGCTCTGCAACCTTTACAATATCAGCATTAGCAGTAACAGTTATTTCGGATTTTTCTTCCTCTTCAAATTCAAATGCTTCATCAGTAATTCTATTGAGAGGCTGAGAAAGCTTTGAACCGTCCCTGTACAACGCGTTCGACTTCAGACCAAGAGACCATGAAAGCATATAAGCATTCTTCATATCCTTTATTGTTGCATGATTTGGAAGATTTATTGTCTTTGAGATAGCTCCTGAAATAAACGGCTGGGCCGCAGCCATAGTTTTAATATGGGCTTCAGGAAGAATATAGCGTGTTCCTTTTTTACCACATTTATTCGCGCAGTCAAATACCGAATAATGCTCTTCTTTAAGATGCGGAGCACCCTCAATAGTCATCGTACCGCAAATATAGTCGTTAGCTTCATCAATCTGTTCTTTAGTAAATCCAAGAGCTTTTAGTATACTAAAATTATAATCATCAAGTTGTTCTTCTGTAAATGTAAGAACGTTCTTGCAGAAAGCTGCACCGAGAGTATATTTGTTGAAAGCAAAATTAATATCGAACACACCGGGAAGTGATTTTTCGACCTGTTTAATAACTTCCATAGTAAATCCTTTGTCGGTTAATGACTGTGGATTTACGTGAGGGCATCCGATAAGAGAGCCGTAACCTTTAGTATACTTAATAATATCGTCAATTTCGTTTTCACTATAACCAAGATATTTTAATGCAGGAGGTACTGATTCGTTAATAATTTTGAAATAGCCACCGCCTGCAAGTTTTTTGAACTTTACAAGTGCAAAGTCAGGTTCCACACCAGTTGTGTCGCAATCCATGAGAAGACCAATAGTACCTGTAGGCGCAATAACAGTTACCTGAGCATTACGGTATCCGAATTTCTCGCCGAGTTCAAGCGCACGGTCGGAATCTTCGCGAGCGGCTTTAAGTAAATCATCGGGACAGAATTTTTTATCTATACCAACAGGATAGATTGAAAGCCCCTCATACTCTTTCTTATTTTCATTATAAGCAGCCCGTTTATGATTACGAATTACTCGAAGCATGTTTTCCCTGTTCTTTGGAAATTCAGGGAAAGGACCTAGTTCTCTTGCAAGTTCGGCAGAAGCAGCATAAGAGCGCATGTGCAATATTGCAGTAATTGCACCTGTAATAGCTCTTGCTTCATCCGAATCATAAGGAATACCGAGAATCATAAGTAAAGCACCAAGGTTTGCATATCCAAGACCGAGAGTTCTATACTTAAATGAAAGCTCTGCAATTTCCCTGCTTGGGAACTGTGCAATTAGAACACTTATTTCAAGAACGATAGTCCAGATACGTGAAGCATGTCTGAACTTTTCAACTTCGAACTTACGGGAATCGCTATTGAAGAACTTAATGAGATTCAAAGATGCAAGATTGCACGCTGTGTCATCGAGGAACATATATTCACTGCACGGGTTTGAAGCTTTTATTTCACCGCCGTTAGGACATGTATGCCATTCATTGATAGTTGTATGAAACTGAATACCCGGGTCAGCACAAGCCCAAGCTGAATAAGCAATATCATCCCAGAGTTTACGCGCTCTGAGAGTCTTTGATGGCTTTGGAGTTCTATTTTCTTTTGCTGATCTTTTAAGTTCAACACGCCAGTACAGATTCCATTTATCATCCATTTCAACAGCTTTCATAAAATCATTTGTTGCTCGAACGCTGTTATTGGAATTTTGACCTGAGACAGTTGCATAGGCTTCCGAATTCCAATCAGTATCGTAAACAGGAATAAATATTTCCTTAAAACCAAGTTTAGATAACTGAATTACCCTTTCTATATAATTTTCGGGAATGTATGCGCGTCTCGCATCTTTTATAGCTTGAGCGAGTTGTTTGTTCTTTAATCTGTCGGTACCGTCATCTTCGGGATGAAGCGGATTTCTGCATGCATCCAGAATTTTATTGAGATGCAAGTTAAGCTGTTTTGAACCGGCAACCAAAGCAGCGACTTTCTCCTCCTCAACAACTTTCCAGTTGATAAAATCTTCAATATCAGGATGGTCAAGGTCAAGAACGACCATCTTTGCGGCTCTTCGTGTTGTACCACCCGATTTTATAGCACCGGCGCTTCTGTCTCCGATTCTCAGGAAAGACATCAATCCCGATGATTTTCCACCTCCGCTTAACTTTTCCCCGGACCCTCTGATGTTAGAGAAGTTAGAACCGGTACCCGAACCGTACTTAAACAATCTTGCTTCACGAACCCAGAGGTCCATTATACCGCCTTCGTTAACGAGGTCATCGCTGACAGACTGAATAAAACAAGCATGCGGCTGGCAGTGTGAGTAAGCATCAGACGAGCGGGTCAGCTTTCCGGAATCGGGGTCAACGTAGAAGTGCCCCTGCGAAGGACCTGTAATACCGTAAGCCCAGTGCAGCCCTGTATTGAACCACTGTGGAGAATTCGGAGCGGCAAACTGCATAGCAAGCATATAGAACAGCTCGTTATAGAAATTCTTAGCATCGGATTCTGTGTCGAAGTATTTATACTTCCATCCCCAGTAAGTCCAGCACCCTGCAAGTCTGTTGAAGACCTGACGTGAATCGAATTCGGAGGAATACAATTCCGTCGAATCGGAATTTTCAATATCGATTTCACTTTTCTGAAGCCAGACGGGTACATTTTCTTCGTATACTTTCTTTAAAACTTTTGGGACACCTGCTTTACGAAAATATTTCTGAGCAATTATGTCCGTAGCAACCTGTGACCAATGCTTAGGTACAATAATATTATTCATCTCAAAAACAACTGATCCATCGGGGTTACGGATAACAGATGAACGCCTATCATACTCTATTTGGTTTAGTGCTATTGAATTCGTAAATAACTTATTTATCTTCATTCGTTCTGATAAATCCCCTTGTTAAAATTTTTTATTACAATACGATTATTTTAAAGAATTACTTGTTGGTTTGTATTTGCAAGTTACAAGATTTAAATTTAAAATCAAACATCCAATTTAAAGTTTTTCACAAATTTTCCGCTTGACTATTTAAATAATTTTACTTGTCTTTGAAATTCGAGTGTCATATCCTTTGTTTTTATAACATTTTGTTTTTTACAGTATGAAATAAAAAAACCTTAACAAAAATAGCGCGATAATTTTAATTATGTATAACTGAATTAAAAATACAAACATCTGTCATCCCTTTGTTTATATGTGTTTACAGGGCTGGCGTTTATTATGCTTAGTGTTTAAAAGGTTTAAGGGAAACAGAATGCAGATAAATGTTAGAAGATATTAAGTATGAATAACTTTTTGCATCATAAATTCTCTTTGTACGGGTAAAGAACATTGACTAATATTATTGATATATTATTAATACTTTTATAAAATTTTATTATCATGGAAACAGAAAAGTTTATTGTAGAAAATAATTTTGCACAGTCGGATAGTTTCGTAGAAATTATCAATCCTTACACAAACAAAATTGTAAAAAGGGTATACAAAACAACCAAAGAACAGGTAAATGTATCGCTAAACTACCTAAGCAGTGTTTTTCAAAAATTTAAACTTATTCCTTCTTACAGCAGAGGTGAACTATTAGAAAAAATCAGCACAAAAATCAGTGAAAGAAGAGAAGAACTTGCCCGTTTAATTACATTAGAAACCGGAAAACCGATAAAGTACTCATTTGCTGAGATGGACAGAGCAATTTTCACGTTTAAAACAGGAGCAGAAGAAGCGAAAAGGATTGAAGGTGAGATAATTCCTCTTGACCAATTAAAAGGAACGGAGAACAAAAACGGATACATAAAAAGATTCCCGATTGGAGTGATTTTTGGTATAACTCCATGGAATTTTCCCGTTAATTTAGTAGCTCATAAGATTGCACCCGCTCTCGCTTCGGGTAATACATTGCTTTTAAAACCTGCTACAGCGTCATTGTGCAGCGGTATTGAAATTGTTAAGATAATAAAAGAGGTTTCTGACGAAATGAAACTCGGATATTGCCCGGTCAACATAGTAACTTTATCGGGAAGCGAAATAGAGGAATTTATTGCAGACGACAGGATAAAAATGGTTAGCTTTACAGGCAGTCCTCTTATCGGATGGAGAATAAAAAGTAAGCTAAGTAAACAAAAAATATCGCTTGAATTAGGAGGTAATGCAGGAGTTATCGTTGATGAGTCGGCAGATATAGAGATAGCTGTTCCCAAAATAATAACAGGGGGATTTTATGGAGCCGGTCAATCATGTATTTCCGTGCAAAGGGTATATGTTCACCGGAATCTATACGACGAATTCGAAAAGAAGATTGTTGAAGCTGCCAAAAAAGTGGTTTACGGAAATCCGGATGACGAGGACTGTCTCTCAGGTCCGATGATAAATGAAACTGAGGCAAAACGTGCTGAAAGATGGATTAAGGAAGCATTAGAATCGGGTGGTAAGGTTCTGACAGGAGGAAAAAGAAACGGTTCTGTGCTTGAACCTACATTAATGAGTGATGTTCCTATTGCGTGTAATGTTAATTCTAAAGAGGTGTTCGCCCCGGTAATGGTTTTAAAGAGATTCAATGACTTCAAGGAGGTTATCAAAGAGCTTGATAATTCAGATTACGGTTTGCAGGCAGGTATATTTACGAATAATCTGAGTAATGCAATGTACGCATACGAGAACATCGAAGCAGGAGGTATTGTTATAAACGAAGTATCAGCCTTCAGGGTTGATTCAATGCCGTACGGTGGAATGAAGCTTTCCGGCATGGGAAAAGAAGGAATAAAGTATGCAATTGAAGAAATGACAGAAAGAAAAATATTAATAATATAATCATAAAATGGATAAAAAATCTAAAATAGTTGTATTCGGCGGAACGGGAATGCTCGGAAGTGCAGTCGTAAGGAATTTAAAGAGTAAAGGATATGAAAATGTTTATGCTGTTTCAAAAGATACTGAGTTTGACCTTCTTAACAAACAGATGGTAGATGATTTTATGATAAACATGCAACCTGAATATTTATTCATGGTAGCAGGACTTGTTGGAGGCATTCTTGCAAACAATTCAAGACAGGCTGACTTTTTATATCAGAATGCTCTAATGATACTTTATACTCTTGAATCAGTTAAGAATCATTCTCCCAAAACTAAAGTGCTATTCACTGGTTCGACGTGTATCTACCCGAAAGAAAATCCGCAACCTATTAATGAATCACGGTTTATGGCAGGTCCTCTCGAAGAAACAAATAAAGGTTATGCGATTGCAAAAGGAATGGGGGTAATTGCATGCCAGCTATACAGGGACCAGTATGGTTTAAATACTCTGGAAATAATGCCTACAAACATGTACGGACCAAAAGATAATTACGACTTAAACAACAGTCATTTTATAGCTGCTATGATAAAAAAGTTAGTTATGGCGAAGAAAGAAAATATTGTTCCAACATTCTGGGGAACGGGAAAACCAAGAAGAGAGGCTCTTCATGTTGATGATTGTGCGAATGGATTAGTGTTTTTAATGGAAAACTACAACAGTTCAGAAATAGTAAACATCGGTACAGGAACTGATCTCTCAATATCCGAATACATTGGTATTACGAAAAATTTAGTTGGTTATGAAGGATCAATAAATTGGGATACATCAAAACCAGACGGGATGTATCAAAAACTTACTGACATTCAAAGACTGAAAAAGATAATGCCGGACTTTAAACCAAGGACATTTGAAGAAGGGGCAAGACAGATACTAAGAAATGATTTTGGCATTTAAGCAAAAATTTACTACAAAGAACAAAATATCATAATAAAACAGATAGAGAATTTATAAACACCCTTCCCAAGCTGAGCCTGGGAAGGGAAATAAAAATTTCTAATTTATTTTATTTATATCTCTAATCATTTCACGGTATTATCGTTTAATTTGTCAACCCATCCGCCTGCAAGAACTTTGTAAATATTCACAATACTTTTGTACAATATAGATTTTGTATTGACATATTCAAGCTGAGCGGAAAACAGTGACCTTTCTGCATCAAGCACTTCAAGATAGCTCGAAACCCCTTCGTTGTATCTCATATCAGCAAGACTTTTGTACAGCTCGAGTGATTCTACCATCTTAGCCTCGAGTTCAAGCTGTTCCTGTGTAAAAACCCTGTCGGAAAAAGCATTCTCCGATTCTCTGAATGCATTTCTAACTGTGGATATATACGACTGAAGTAGTTCTTTTTTTACTGCTTCTGCAACTTCAACCTGACTTGATATTTTTCCTCCCGTAAAAATAGGAGCGGTAATATTGCCTGCAACATTCCATAAATAAGCTGAGGGATCAAGTATTGTGGTCAGGTCATTACTCGCAAGACCGAGTAAACCGCTTAATGAAATACTCGGATAATACATTGCTTTCACAACACCAATCTTAGCATTAGCAGAAATGAGCTTCTGCTCTGCCTGTCTTATGTCAGGTCTTCTTTCAAGAACCTTTGAAGGAATTCCTGACGGCACATCGGGTACGGAAAGACTGTCAAGAAGATTATCAGTATCAATCCTCTGCGGATTCTTCCCAATCAGAACACTTATGGCTGTTTCAACCTGAACGATACTTTTTTCAATCTGCGGGAGTTTCGCTCGTGCTGTCCAGTATTCAGACTCCAGCTGAGCAAGTTCAAGGTCAGATAAGTCACCCTGCGCCCTTCTCAGTCTGAAAAGAAAAAGCGAATACTCTCTTGAATCAATTGTATTTTTTGTAATCTGAAGTTGTGCTTTAAGTGCAAGCAAATCGATGTAAGACAAAGCAACCTGAGAGGCAATATACAACACAATTCCCCTTTTTGATTCTTCGGCAGCGAGCAGCTCTGCCCTTGCGGATTCATTCGAACGGCGTATCTTTCCCCACAGGTCAATCTCCCAATCGGCAGAAATACCGATATTAAAAGTGGCTCTTTTTGGATTCATGTCCGTGCCAGTGTTTACAGAAGAATTCTGTCCGTATTTTCCCGATAACTGCCCATTGATTTGTGGATACATATCTGCCTTTGAAACTCCGTAAAGCCCGAGATACTGCTCAATACGTGCAGATGCCATAAGAATATCAGAATTTTCTTTTATGGCCGTATTAATCAGCTCTGTCAGTTTCGGATCATTGAATAAAGACCACCACGAAGTATCTGCAACCGCTAAGGAAAGGCTGTCCTTTATCTTTATAGAATCGTCGCTGAAAAAACCTTTTGGTATATCCAGATCGGGTTTCTGATAGTCAGGACCAACCGAACATCCGCCTATAATCACAAGGAATAATATTATTATATATTTTTTCATATTATTCATCCCCTTTCTTGTCTGTTATCTCCGGCGGAGGCAAAAAGACATCCTGATTAGTATCCGATTTCTTCTCTCTAACAAAATACTTCTCAACCATAACGAATAATGACGGAATGAGAAAAATTGCAAGCGATGTTGCAACAAGCAATCCTGAAAACACCGCCATACCCATCACCTTTCTGGCTTCAGCACCAGCACCGGCAGCACGGACGAGAGGTACAACACCAAGTATAAATGCAAATGATGTCATTAAAATCGGACGTAGCCTTAGTTGTGCTGCTTCAAGTGCAGATTGAATAATCGGCTCGCCTTTTTCTCTTCTTTCCTTTGCAAACTCGACGATAAGAATAGCATTCTTTGCTGCGAGACCGATTAGGGTAACAAAACCTATTTGCGCATATATATTATTTACGTATGATTCGCTAAAGAATCTCGAAATCCACAGTCCGAGCATGGCTCCAAAAATTGCGAACGGTGTACCGAGCAGAACACTCATGGGAAGTGACCAGCTTTCATACTGAGCAGCAAGTATTAAAAATACCAGAACAAGAGCAAGTACGAAAACAGTCGCGCCCGTTCCCGCAGCTTTTTCTTCCTGATAAGACATATCAGACCAGTCGTAGCCCCATCCTGTCGGTAGGACTTGCGCAGCAACTTCCTTTAGAGCATTCAGACATTCTCCCGACGAGTACCCCTCCCCCGGGACACCCGTCATCTGGGCGCTTCTGTAAAGATTAAACCTGTTTGTAAAGTCGGGACCGGTAACATTTTTAATTGAAACAATTGAACTTAGCGGTACCATATCGCCTTTATTATTCTTAACAAAGAATTGACCGAAATCACTTAAAGCATCCCTGTATTCTCCTTCGGTTGAAAGATAAACACGATAGACTCTTCCGAACTTGTTAAAATCGTTAATATAACTCGAACCAAGAAAAGTGCCGAGCGTTTGATTAACAGACCCGATATCAATTCCCTGTTTTAGTACTTTATCAAGATTAATATCTGCATATATCTGAGGAACGTTAGAACGGTAGAATGAAGTAATCGAACCAATCTCAGGCCTTTGTTTTGCAGCAGCCATAAACTTCTGCGTCATCATAAACAGTTCTTCGGGAGTGTTTCCGCTCTTATCCTGAAGCATAAAAGAGAATCCCGAACCTGTTCCGAGTCCCTGAATAGCGGGAGGACCAAAAACGAACGCTACCGCCTCGGGTATCTCATTTGCAAGCCGTTTATTAAGCATTTGGATTATTTCGAAAGAAGTTTCACCGTCTCCGGTCCTTTCGCTCCAAGGCTTCATAGCTATAAAAAATCCGCCTACATTGCTGCCCGTTACACCTGATATAAAGTTATACCCGACAACTGTCGTATAATTATCAATAACCTGTGTTTCCGCAAAAATCTTTTCAACCTTCTTGCAGACTTGATCAGTTCTCTGTATTGAGCTCGCATCGGGAAGAATCACGCTTGCCATAAAATAACCGTTATCTTCCTCCGGAACAAATCCTGTGGGCACTGCTTTGAATAAAACAAGTAGAAGAACAATTATAATACCTATGAATAAAACAGAGCGGATTGTTTTTCTTACGAGTACTGCTGTCAGCGACATATAACCGTTCGTAAAGCTGCTAAACCTATTATTAAACCAAACATAGAATTTGTCAAGCGGAGATTTCTTTCCGCCTTTGGGTTTCAAAAGCATTGCAGCGAGCGCAGGACTGAGAGTAAGAGCGTTGAATGCCGAGAACAGAACAGAGATTGCTATTGTTACAGCAAACTGCTGATAGAGGCTTCCGGTTATACCTCCCATGAATGCAACGGGAATAAACACAGCAGCAAGTATGAGAGCTATTGCTATGACAGGGCTCGTTACTTCCGACATTGCTTTAAGCGTAGCTTCTTTCGGCGATAAGCCCTGCTCAATGTGGTGCATAACAGCTTCAACGACAACAATAGCGTCGTCAACAACAATACCAATCGCAAGCACCATCCCGAGCAAGGAAAGAGTATTGATTGAAAATCCCAGCAGAGGAAACATTATAAAGGTTGCCACGAGCGAAACAGGAACGGTGATTAAAGGAATAAGGGTTGCTCTCCAGTTCTGTAAAAACACAAACACGACCAGAATAACAAGAAGTACTGCTTCAAAAAGTGTATCAACAATTTCAGCTATACTTTCTTCAACGGGCAGGGTTGTGTCGAGCGAAACATCGTATTCTATACCGGGGGGAAAAATTTTTGCAGCGTTTTCGACAACTTTCTTCACATCTTCGGCAACCTGCAGTGCATTCGAGCCGGGAAGCTGATAGACGGCAATAACAGCGGCATTGTTTCCGTTGTTCCTTCCCTGTATGCTGTAAATCAACGAACCAAGCTCAATACGTGCTATATCCTTAAGAAAAAGCTGGGAACCGTCAGGATGAGTTTTAATAATTATTTTTCCAAACTCTTCTTCGTTTAAAAGCCTCCCTTTAGTCCTAACAGTATAAGTAAAATCTGTTCCCGGAGGAGCGGGTGCGGCACCAATCTGTCCCGCCGGAGAAATTACATTCTGCTCCTGAATGGCATTTGTAATATCGGTTATAGTAATACCCATCTTTCCGAGCATATCGGGTTTAAGCCATATTCTCATCGAATAGTCACTCCCCCCGAATACACGAACATCACCAACGCCATTCGTACGGCTAAGCTCATCGATTATATTTATTGCTGCATAGTTTGAGAGGAATGCATTATCGAACTTTCCTTCCTTTGAAGTTAAAGAGAACAGCAAAAGAGGAAACACAAGTGACTTTTTTATAACTACACCATATTGTTTCACTGAATTCGGCAGAAATGAAGTTGCCTGAGATACACGGTTCTGAGTAAGAACGTTTGAATTATCAAGGTCAGAGCCGACATCAAAAGTAACCTGCAGAGTCATCGTACCGTCGCCGGCATTTATTGACTTCAGGTAAATCATGTTCTCTACACCGTTTATCTGCTGCTCAAGCGGAGTTGCAACGGACTGTTCTATATCAACAGATGAAGCGCCTGTATATGTTGTAGATACGTTTATATTCGGCGGTACTATGTCCGGGTATTGAGAAATCGGCAGACTTTTCATAACGATTATTCCCACGAGCACAAGCACTATGGAAATAACCATAGCAACAATAGGCCGGTTAACAAAAAATTTCGACATTATTTAAGCCCTTCCTTAATGATTAAAGAATCGAGCTCTGTGTTTGCATCAAGAGGCTTTACAGGTATGCCGGGTTTGACTTTTAAAATACCCTCTGATATAACTTTCTCGTTTACTTTTATCCCGGACCCGATTACAGCCAGCTGTCCAATCTTTGTAATGATTTTTAGTGTTCTTATTTCCGTTAAACCCTGTGCATTCACCACATATGCCTGATGCATTCCCTGCAACTCAAAAATACACTTAGTAGGTACAACTACTGCACTCTTCAGCACGCTTACTATAGTTCTTATTTTTGCATACTGTCCGGGTCTTATAACCTTATCGGGATTTGGGAAAGTACCCTGCAGCATCAGCGTTCCCGTTGAAGGGTCAATCTGTCTTTGTAAAACATTAATCGTACCTGTATAATTATAAGTCGAACCATCAGCCAGAATCATTTCAAGAATCGATTTGGCTTCTTCCCTGCTGATGCTGGGATTCTTTGCCTTTTCCATATATCTTTTCGTAAGAGCGATGTACTCCTGTTCACTGATTGAAAACCTGACGAGAATCGGGTCAACGTTCGATACTGTATTAAGCGGTCCGGTCGTGAGTTTACTGACGTAATCACCTATTTTAAGATTCGTAATGCCTATTATTCCCGAAATTGGCGACGTTATGCTGGAATACCCAAGATTAATCTTCGCAAGCTTCAAAGAGGCTTCTGCAGATTCAACATCTCCGAGACGGGCGTCTCTTGTTGCTACTGCTATTTCAAGCTGTCGGGTGCTCACTGCTCCTTTTTCTGCAAGAGGTGTATAACGCAAAACGTCAGATTCTGCCTGAACGAGCATAGTTTGCGCAGCTGCAAGATTTCCTTCCGCTTCAGCCACTCTTTGCCGAAGGTCAGGAGTATCGATTGTGTACAACAACGCACCCTGCGAGACCTGAGTGCCTTCCGTAAAATAAATTCCTGTTATAAAGCCGTCAACTCGTGCCCGAACTTCAATATCCTCCGCACCGAGTGTTTGTCCTACCCATTCCTGTTTAACAGGAACAT
This sequence comes from Ignavibacteria bacterium, assembly GCA_041649015.1. NCBI lineage: Bacteria > Pseudomonadati > Ignavibacteriota > Ignavibacteria > Ignavibacteria bacterium. Next base: position 285,713 of record JBAZNU010000003.1, on the reverse strand, counting down.
CCTTTTCTATAGATGTAATGAATTTAATTTCTGGAGGTACGGGTGCTGTAACTTCCTTTTTCCCGCAGGAAGAAATTAAAAGGGCTGTTATCAACAAAAGAAAAATGGAAATCCTTGAAATCATTTTTGCTCCTAATTATTGTTTAATAGGGAAATAAAATTATTTTATCAAACTTATAGAAATATTGAATATAATTCAATTGTATAAAATATCATTACACATTTATATTTTTATCACCTTGCTTCTTTTGAGGTTTGAGCGATATCAGTCTTGCAATAAGTACTGCAGGATAAAGCTGACCGATAACTGCCTCGAGGTTGCTCAAAGAACGTACAAATGGGTGCACTGGAGTTATATCACCGTATCCGACAGTAGTTATAGTAATAAAACTGAAATGGTTTAGACCTGCTATGTTTACGTTACTGACATTAAATACGCCGTCACCATAAATCAGGCTCATCATCTGATAGGCAGCCGTGAAAACGTTTGCTGTCAGTAGAAATCCTGCTATGGCACCGCCTAGCCTTTCCATTGTAAAGATACCTCCTTTAAACACTCGAATCAAAATCAGTATCAAAAGTAATAGGAAAAACAACATCTGCGATGATGCATCAACAATATTAAGCAGGTGTATATTATGATTTCTGTTGAATATCCATACAATGAAAGCCATAACCGAAAATGCAGTTACAATAAATTTGAAAACTTTGTTTTCAGTCAAAGCCGAAGCTCCGGAAATTATAACTAACAAATAAAGAGATTTTTCAATGATTGAACCTGAATCAAATTTGTCCGAAACGGGAATAATCAAAAAGTTTAGAAGTATTATAGATATCAGGAAAACCGTAAGACTGATTTCGGAATACCAGAAATTAACAAACCTGTTTAGAAATTTATTCATTTTTTAGGATTATATTTGTTTAAACATCCTTCTCGCGAGAACTTTCATAGTCGTTTCCGTACGGAATTCTCTCAATGCATCGCTGGCTATCCATCTCGCAGACTTTGAATCAAGCATTTTTATTTCCTCAGCGCAGGCTTTTGCTTTCTCATAAAGTTCGTGATCCCTCTTGCCTATCTGCCTCAGCGCCCAGTTTACAGCCTTCTTCACGAAATTTCTTTCATCGTAAGATTCCTCTTTTATTCTTTTCAGGAATAAATCAAACTCACTCGTCGTGAGGGTCTTGTCATGAACCGCCATAACTGCCATCATTACAAATCCTGCACGTTTTTCAAACTCCTTTTTTCTGTAAGACCATTCGATTGCTTTATCGAAAGCGTATCTGGTTTTTCTGAACAGATTGCTACAAAGGCCGTCGCAGATATCCCATGATTTAACGTCCTTAAGCCATTTTTCCATCTGTCGCTTTGTGACTATCTCCGGATTTTCAATAAGGAAAGCAACTATGCGGGCTTCGTGTATACCCGTCTCCCATAGTTTGAGTGAGAGTTCGTGATTGTTCCTGTAGCGTTTAGCAAGGCTTCTGAGAAACGGTATGCTGCATCCGAAAGCTTCTTCAAAACGGATTCCGAAACGCTGCATTCCTATTAGGTTTGTAGAATTTCCGTTTGCTTTAATTTGACTTAGAATAATATTCAAACCATCCATACGCTCTGTAAATAAACTAATTATGTAAAATAGTAAATTCATAAAGCAATTTCGTTGTCTTAATTCAATACGCTTTTTTCATAAAACTTATTATATTATTATAACTAAACTTAATTAATGGCGAAAGTTAAATATTCAAGAGAGTTCTGGGTTGCGAACACGGTTGAGCTGTTTGAGCGAGCAGCATATTACGGATTTTTCATAGCGATAACTTTATACCTTACCACAGTAGTAGGATACGACGATATCTGGGCAGCATGGATAGGCGGTGTGTTTTCAGCGGGACTTTATTTCTTACCGCCGTTTGCGGGAGCTTATGCGGATAAGATTGGATTCAGGAAATCAATATTGCTTGCATTTTCATTACTGACGATTGGATATACAGCTTTGGGTTTATTTCCATTTAAGGTGATGGTATTGCCGGCTCTTGCAATTGTTATGTTTGGCGGATCGTTCATAAAGTCTGTAATAACCGGAACGATAGCAAAGACGACAACTGAAGAAAACCGTGCAAAGGGATTTTCTATATTTTACGGTATGGTAAACATAGGTGCGTTTCTCGGCAAAACGTTTGCATATCCGTTAAGGCTTGAATTAGGGCTTGTGTACGTAAATTTGTATGCAGGGCTTATGACGCTCATTGCTCTTATAGTAGTATTTCTTCTATATAAAAATGCGGACTTATCGGGCGAAGGAAAAAAACTGAAAGAAGTATGGGACAGTTTTATTAGAATAGTTGTAAACAAAAGACTGATAGCGTTGATACTTATTGTTACGGGGTTCTGGATAATACAGCATCAGCTTTACGCAACCATGCCAAAGTATATTTTAAGAACAGTAGGCAAAGCGGCATCACCTGAATGGATAGCAAACGTAAACCCATTCGTGGTGGTAGTTTCTGTTTATTTTATAACTAACCTAATGAGAAAAGTTAGGGCAGTTTATTCAATGTCTGTAGGAATGTTTCTTATGCCGATATCAGCACTTTCAATGGCATCGAGCTATCTTCTTGAAACATACACAGGAACATCTGTTTCATTCTTTGGTTTGTTTACGGCACATCCAATAACAGTAATGTTAATAGTCGGTATTGTTTTTCAGGGACTTGCAGAATGCTTTATATCTCCGCGTTATCTTGAATACTTTTCTCTCCAAGCACCAAAAGGAGAAGAAGGATTGTACCTCGGATTTTCGCATCTTCATTCATTTCTATCGTCATTATTAGGATTTGGATTATCGGGATATTTACTGACAGCATACTGTCCTGACCCTGCAACTGTTGCACCCGAACTTCTTGCAACCGCATACGACAAAGCTTATTACATCTGGTTTTACTTTGCTGGAATCGGTGTTGTAGCAGCAATTGCACTTCTTATTTACGGCAAAATAACAGATGCATTGGATAAGAAGAAGAAAAACCTTTCAGGTAAAGATGCCTTGGAAGCAGTAGAGCAGGAAATGCTTTAAAATTCTTAATTGTCATTATTTCTTGAATATGATTTTATTTGTGTATTAATAAAATTAAAACTTTTCTGTGCTCGCTTTGTCGAAGTATCGACGTGTCAAACAGCATTTGCTTTCGAGTTGCAGATCCGTCGCGGTTGATATGCTTTGTTTTAAAAATTTATTACCAACAATAATTTAATATGTTTTCTCTGTGTACGAGTCGTAGATTCGCCGTGGAGTCCGTCTCATAACCACTTTTACACCCCTTTCATTCCGACGAAAGCAGGGATCCGGTGACTTTTAAGGTTTTTTCTTAAGCGTTACCTTAGTTTTTGTTTCGAGACATACTCGGTGGAGGACGCACTCTGTGGTAAAATATGTTTCAATGCTCTTATTTGTTCGTAGCCAAATGCTACAATGAGTAACTCAATCTTCCGGGTTGAGAGCAAAGGGTATCATTACCTTCTAAATTATTGCAAGCGGATAAATGCCCCGTAAAATCCGAAACTCCAATCATAACTCTCACAACAATAATTAACTTCAACCTCATACATTTTAGATTGAAAAATAGAAAAAGAGAACATAATTTTGTGTCATCATACAAACAAATTTTTGAAAACAACATGCTGCAAACAATATTAGGTTCTGGAGGGGCAATTGGCAAGCCGCTCGCACGTGAATTGAAGAACTACAACTGCGATATTAGACTGATCTCTCGAAATCCTCAAAAAATAAACGACACCGACCTGCTTTATCCGCTCGATGTCTTTGACCTCGCGGGAATAGATAAATCAATCGAAGGAAGCAGCGTGGTTTACGTTACAATTGGATTTGAATACAAACTCAAAGTATGGCAAAGGATATGGGTACCGTTCATAACAGAAGTTATTAAATCTTGTAAAAAGCACAAAGCAAAACTTGTTTTTTTTGATAATGTTTACATGTATGACAAAAATGCTGTGCCATTTATGAATGAAGAATCACCGGTTAATCCTCCAAGCAAAAAAGGTGAAGTAAGGGCTAAGATTCACGAACTAATTATGAACGAAATCGAAAAAATAGACCTCGATGCTTTAATCGCAAGAGCTGCTGATTTTTATGGACCGGAGAATAAAAGTAGTGTATTAAAAATCATGGTAGTCGACAATTTAATCAAAGGGAAAAAAGCACAGATTTTTGGTAACCCCGATTGCATCCATACCTACACTTACACACCCGACGCTGCGAAAGCTGTTGCGTTACTCGGCAACACATCCGATGCCTACAATCAAATCTGGCATGTGCCAACAACAAAGGAAAAACTAACAAGCCTCGGATGGATAGAACTTATTGCTAAAGAGTTGTACTGCGAACCTAAGATTCAGAAATTTCCTGAATGGATAGTCAGTTTGCTGGGCTTATTCGTTCCCACTCTGAAAGAATTCCCTGAAATGATGTATCAGTATAATCAGGATTACATATTCGACAGTACAAAATTCGAAAAAAGATTCGATATTTCAGCAATTGAACCTGAAGTAGGTGTGAAAAACATGATCTCAGAATTAACTATAAAATCCTGAATACTCGATTCATACTTGGTGTCTCCTTGCACTCTGATTTATCTCATATTAGTCTCAAAATTTTTATTATTCTTATCTGCAGATTCGTCCCCAAAATTTAGTACGGTAAAGAAATAGAGACCATACTTAATCTGGATTGCAGGGTCAATTTAGTGAAAAATTATTCCCATAAAAAATGCCCGGGAACACTGGGCATTCATTGTTGAGCTATTTTCTCCTTGTACTTATTTTATGAGCATCATTTTTTGGGTCTGTGTGAAATTGCCCGCTGTCAGCTTGTAGAAATAGATACCGCTGGAAAGTTTTGATGCATCAAAATCCGTCGAATAATACCCTGCATCCATTATCTTATTCACATGTACTCCTACTTCCTGTCCAAGTTGATTGTAAGCTTTCATCGTTACATTTCCTCTTGCTGGTATCTGGAAGTTTATCTTCGTTACGGGATTGAAAGGATTTGGATAGTTCTGCCCGAGCAAATAATCAAAAGGAAGCTCTGTTGATATTACGCTTATTCCCGTTGTTGATACCGGTGTTTCCCGGAGTCCTCTCCCAAATGTTGCTGCATGCAGCCTGTCACCCATTGTCGAGTATAGTATATATCAAGCTCCGGTACTACTGTACTCGGTAGTCCGTTGCTGAATGAAGTCCAGTCGTTTGTACCGTCTTTACAAAAACACCAGCATCCGTTACTACGTATAGTACATTTCTGTCCGTTACTGATTTATACTGAACAACGCACATTATGGGAATGCCCGGCAGTCCTGAAGATATGTTTGTTCATGTTGCTCCACCGTTTGTTGATTTGAAAATTCTTTCGTTGTCGTAGCCTCCGTACGTTATCCATACTACATTAGGATCATTATCGCAATAATTCAATAATGCACAAAATAAAATCCTATTTAGAAGAACGCTGTAACCTGTGCCCTGCCTGTGTGTATGACCTGTTTGCTTCCTTCTACTCTGCCGTCGTAGTTAAGTGTTGCCTGAATGTTTTTGCTGATGCTATAGTCGAAGACAGTACGCCAGTAATAGCTCTTGCCCGATGGTCTTCCTGATGTCAGCTCGTACGGGAAATTTGTCACGCTTGTGTTGAGTATTACTTCGTCTCGCTCTATTTCGAGCCGCAGTCTTCCGAGCGACGTGAACGAATAAATAAATCTGAGTATCTGCTGGTTTATCTTTGCCGTCATTGGTTTTACCGGATATATGTCATCCGATTTTGTATAGTTGAACTGGAATCCGCTTTCTATGCTCGGTATGGGTCTGTATGCAAGGTCTGAGTTTATGCTGTATCCCGATATATTCCTGTTGCGGACTGAGTTTACGGGTGCTATGTTTCTGTCTGTCTTTATTACGTAATCAAGCTGAGCTGTTATGTCAGATGTAAGCCCTAGTCTTGCACGAATGGAACGCTGTATGTTGAGAGCCCTTTCGTTTCCGCTGCTGTACTGGCTGAAGTTTGTAAGCTGTTGATACCTGAATCTGAATGAATACGAGGGATTGTTCTCAAACAGGTAAACGTCCTGCTGAAGTAGCTGTGCACCCGCGAGTGTGTTCGAGTCGTTTAGAAAGGTGCTTAGCTTCATGAAATATATGTTGTCTGTCACAGGATCTTTGCTGCGCTCGTCAATTCTGATGTATGTTTCGGCAGAAAAATTATTGTAAATATCTGCAAAGATTCCCTTACCCGTTGAGAAAAAATAACGCGATGGCTTAAGCGTTATCCTGAATGATGTTTTTAGGTCAACCGTCGGAAAGAACTGGTCTGTTGGTACGTTCAGTTTTATGTAATTCCCGTCAAAGTTCGTTAGCTGAAATTCGTTTTCATCCTGTATGCCGTTGTTGTTAAGGTCGCCAAGATAAATGTAATTCCCCTGCCCGACAGGTACAAGTACGTATAGTTTCTGTATCTTTGCAGTGCGTTCGCTGGTTACTGAATAAAGAACATCGGCAGTAACGGCGTTGTTCAACGGCGTGAAACGAAGTCTTGAATTCACAAGAACAGATTTATTATCAACATTCCCTTGATCAAGAGCAATGCTCGAATAGTTTCTATCTCTGATTGCGAAATCCATATCTGCATAGAACCACTGTACTCCCTGATAAAGCAGCCCGTATCTCTGAGTAAAAGCTCTTGAAAATGAAGCTAACATACCATTGCTCGGTACATCGTCATCCCTGTAACTGAACTCGGCAAAAAAATTAAAGTTTATTATATTGTTGAATGATATGCGGGGAGCAATTTCAAGAAATCTGAAACTGTCATACAGCAGACTGTCACCTATTGTCATCGTACTTATTGATGATTTTCTGTTTTCATTGTTTAATCCCGCGGAGATTTCCATGTAGCTTAGTTTTGTTTCATCACCGAAAAATTTCTTGTACCCCAGAAAAGCCGTCTGCTTAAACCAGTTTCCCGAACGGTTTATGTTTTCATTATTGCTTGAAATATTCTCAACATTGTACTTTACTACGGGAAGGTTCTTATTAAATCCGGACGAACCTGCTGTGTTAAACTCAAGCCCTCCCGTGAATCTTGTTGAATTGAAAAAATCTCCGCGTATAAGCTGCGCAAAACTTCCCGACATCTTCATGTTCTGCCCCGGCGCTATCAGAAGGTTTGCGTCTCGGTAATGCTCTGTAGCTGTAGTGGAATCGAAGAGGTCAAAGTTTCTGTTAAACTCTACTGAATTAATCCTGTCAAGCGTTGTAAATTTTCTGTCAATCATTCTTTCTTTATAGGATGCCGTTATGTTATCGAAATTAATTCCGAACATGTTAAACTTAACTTTCCTGAATCCGATTTCCCCGTTGAATGCAGCTCCTCCGGTCTTTGAGTCTGATTCAGCAAACTTATTTGAATTGAAAAGCGAGTACGCTCCTTCAAACTTAAAGTATAAATCCCGCGTTCGGTTTATTGCATAATCTAACGTTACCCCTGCTATCTGGTACGATGTCGGCACCGGCAAATATACAATCGGCAAATAAGAACCGCGTCCTATTCCTACAAAATCGTACTGGTATGTACTTACACTGTTGTAGTCTCCGCTTCCGGCTCCTACGTATGAAAAAGTAACCTGATAAACAGCAAGTGAATCTCCCGGCTTAAATCTATAAAAAGTAAACGCCGAACCATTTATTAGTGTATCAACTTTTACGTATGCACCCGTTGGATTATTTAAAGAGTCGTACCCGACGTAAACCACTCCCGAACGTGATGCCTTCAGTCTGTTGCTGCCTGCATTCTTGAGTATAACCTTATCCGAATCGCTGAGTGTGAAATCAATGGTCTTATCCTCGTTGTCCGTTTCGTTCAGATACGAAACTCCTATCGTAAGCTTTTTATCGAATAACTTGTAACCGCTGTTTGCTACAATAAGGGAGCGGCTGTACTTCCTGTCCGAATACTCAAACTCAATCACAATTCGCGTTGCATTGTTTATGATTCGTTTGTTCGTAAACGTAATCTGCCCGAGTCCGTAATCTATGACATAATCCGCCTGCTCGCCGCGTGTCATAAGCAGTCCGTCTATGTAAACTCTCTCCGTTCCCGAAAGTACGAGTATGTTTATTTCATTCGTTGCACCGCTCAGCCTGTAAGGTCCCTGTACACCGTCTATTCCGTTAAAAGTATTGCTGTTGTACTTTCCGCGCGAGACTGCACCTGTAACGAGAAAGTTCCCGAATTCAAACTCCCCGTACCCCTTTGCTCCCTGTATCTTTCTGTTGAAGTTTAGGAATTCCGACGTTTGAAGTTTTACGTCTATATCGCCGAGCGTTGCACCAAGGTTACTGCTTTTTATTTCTATATATACTTTGTCAAGCTCCTGAAGCTTCAGCGTGTTGCCCTCGGGTTGAATAGGTGTGCTTTCATCGTTTAACGCTGCGTTTATTTCTATATCACTTGTAAGTTTTCCATTCAACTGTAATCTAAAACCCGAATTGAGCGAAAGGTCTTTATTAGTCCCGAGCGTAAACCCTCGGAAAAGACTTCCCGTCCTCTGCAGGTCCGTTCCCTCAAATATGTTGTCAATGAAATCTGTCGTTTGTGTTGCAATCTGTATCGTATCGCCCGTGAGTGTATCCGTTTCTATTTTTAAGTCGAATATGGAATACTCGCTTTTTATGTTGTAAGGGAAAATATCATACCTGACGTACACATCATAAATTCTAAGCGTATCGAATGAATACTTGCTGAATAGTTCTTTTGAAACTGATATAATGCCGTTTTTGTAATCGAAAACATAATCGGAATACCTTGTAAGAGTTTTGCCGTCAAGAATTATTACGTCAGTATTTGGTACTACAAACTTTTCATTCGTTACAAGAACCGTATCCGTATATGTAATCTGAAGTTTAAGTTCTTTATAGTTGGGGTCTTGCTGCGAGCGTAGATATCCCGTTAAAGCAAAAGTAATTAATATAATCAGAAATAATATTATCTTTTGCTTTGTCAATAAACTCTCTGCAAATAATTAATGATACTTTGATATTTCAGACTCCTCAGATGGAGACACATTCTCGGATTTTTTCAAAAGCAGTGTGTATGAGTTCTTTCTGAAATTATCATCTTCCGTTTCTATTGTTACTGGTAATCCTTCAATAAGAGTTATAACCCTTCCCGGAGATGTTGTAAACTTTGAGCAAGAGAATCTTATCGCACCGCCGATTGATTTCTTCAAAGCCCCTAAATTAACCGAATCTTCAGAGTATATTTCGTATGACTTAAGCGAATTCAGACACAACGACTGCTCTTCCCTGTCGTTAACAACTATCGTAAAACATTTTTTCTTAAGGAGAAGGAATGCAGGAATAAACAAAATCGTAGCAAGGAGTATTATTAATCCTATAAGTGCAAACAATCTCCAGGCACCGTATTTAATCCGTATTTCAAGAGGTATGTATGTCTGTATCTTTTTATCCTTCAGCACGGGCTTGAATATTTCAGGAATAGTCTGTAAAGCAAATAGCTGTTTAAAACTATTTATATAATTTTCATCGAGCAGTATATCAACGTTAGTAACCTCAAGCACAAGGTTTCCCCCTACTGTGAAATCTTCCTTAAATATTGTATTAAAAGAAAACTTAGGCGATATTTCCGGCATATCAAAAAGAACTGAAAATCCTTTTACCTCCCCTTCTGGCGAAACGTTGCTGACCGTCGAAGGAGTAATGGTCTGCGTCCCCAGCGACTTTACTGAATAATCCGACGACTTAAAATCGTCAAGTTTTACGTTAAGCTTTGCACTTCGGATTATATACGGAAATAAATTTGATTTAAGCGAAAGGTCGCTGAATGTTTCCTTGATTTTTTCGTTTTCCTGAAAATCAAAACCCCGCAGCGCCTTGCCGTCGTAGTAAAGCTTTCCGGGAGCTATTTTGCTCTGCGTAACTTTTGGAATCAGTACAATCGTGCCAATATCAAGCGGCTTTAAAGTTATCGGTTTTTGCTTAATGCCTATGCCGCGAATAAGCTTATCGTATCCCTCAAGTCTTGTCTGGTTCAGTTCGCTCTTTGAATAAACAATTCCGTAAACAACGTACCCGTTTGATTCATAACCTGCCTCAACAATCTTCTCGGGAATGGGATACAGCAGAACCTTGCGAATGTTTTCATCATTGCGAAGTCGCTTATAATATTCAAGCGTATTGAAGTAAGAAGAATCCCCGCTTCCGCTGTTATCGTTTATGTTATCCGTTATAAGCCATATAACAGCACTTTCTCCTTTAATTTTTTCGAGTGATTTATCGAGTGCTTCTATCAGGTCGGTAGTCCCGAAACCCCCGTCATTTGCTCGCATAAGAGTAAACTTTTCTGTAAGCTGGTCAACTACAAGCTCTTTACCGTTTCCGCTAAATATACTTTTTGGCGATACAAGTGCACGCTTTGAATCTGTCTTCGTAAACAGAAGTACATTTGCGTAATCATCCTGCTTAACAGCATTCTTTATCATTGCCTTGCAGAATATTTTAAATGCACTGTTCGCCTCGCGGTAGTATCCCGACATGCTGCCCGAATTATCAATTAGAAATATATGCTCGTTCTGTGCATTAGCAGATATTGTTGTTATGCTTATTGATACTATCGCGGCGATAATTATAAAATACTTTTTCATATAGCTTAAAAACTTATTTATCTTTAAAAATTATCTTCTTTCCGTTGTACTTTATCGTGCCGGCTGAAGCTTTTTCAAGTCTGTCATTAATCGCGCGTCCAAGCTTTATGTTCTTTACTTTTGATGCAAATATAATCTTATAATGCCGCTCATCAATATTCCTCAAATCAGAAAACAGGTTTTTGGATAGTTCCCTGAAGTTGTCGTAAATGCTGAAGTCCATGATTCCTATAGACTCCTTTTCTAGACCTTCAATCTTATTATCGTCAAGCTCATCTATCAGCCGTTTTAAATCAAACGTGTGCTCGGCAAGATAAAGCGGTGTGAGCGGTGAATAATGGCTTTTAAGAAGTCCTGGAGATGCTATTCTATTCTCTTCTGCCGATTCATCAAATTCATAAACTTTTCTGCCTATAACTTTTTCTATATCTTCTTTTGTTATGTAACCGTGTCTGAATATTGTAACCCTGCCTCCTTCAAAACTTAAAACGGTTGATTCAATACCAACTGAAGATTTCCCCCCGTCGAGTATAAAATTTATTTTCCCTTTCAATTCTTTCATCACTTCTGATGCAGCCGTCGGCGATATTCTTCCGAACATATTCGCTGATGGGGCTGCTATCGGTGTCTTTGTGAGCTTTAACACAAACTTAAAGAGTTCGTGATAAGGTACACGGAGAGCAACCGTATCAAGTCCCGCCGTTACAATGTCGGGTATTATGCTCTTCTTTTTAAGTATAAAAGTAATCGGTCCGGGTGAGAAAAAATCAGCAAGTTTATAAACGTCAGGATGTATATTCTCTGCATATTTTTCAAACTCTGATATATCCTGTACATGAACAATCAGCGGATTAAAATCTGGACGTTTCTTAGTCTCATATATCTTCAATACTGCGTCTTCGTTTAGTGCGTCCGCTCCAAGCCCGTAAACAGTCTCAGTCGGCAATGCAACAACGTTACCTTTAAGGATTTCTTCCGCCGCTATTTCAACACTATTTATTATGCGTGTTTCCAAATTCTTAACTGTAATTTAATATACGTATCATTTCATACAATGCAATTCCCGTCGCTACCGATACATTCAGCGATTGCTTTATCCCAAGCATAGGAAGTTCAACTGAAAAATCCGATGCATCAATAAGCTCTTTTGAAACACCCGTTATTTCATTCCCCAGAATAAGGCACAGCGGGAAATCTTCCTTCGTTAATTCCCATATCATCCGCGGTTTATCCGTAAGCTCTAACGCCGCTATCTTTATCTTTTCTGTTTTCAGGCGATTCACAACCTCAATAGGGTCTTTTACGTATTCCCATGGTACACTCAGCGTTGCTCCCAGCGCAACCTTTTCTATCTCTTTGCGCGGCGGATACGGTGAATATCCTGTCAGAAATATTTTCTCTATGAAAGCACCATCCGAAGCCCTGAATACTGCGCCAACGTTGAAAATACTCCGAATGCTGTCACAAAGAAGATATATAGGGTTTCGCTTGAACTCTTTTATATTGGTTAAATCTTTTCTTACAGATTTTATTTCGTCATGAGTCAGCTTTCTCAATAATTAGACGTATTTTGATTAATTATAACGTAAAATTAAGATATTTATGCATAAGTAACACTGCATTTTATTAAGCTTGTTAACAACTTCCTGTGTTTGAATTTGTATTTAATATAACCCTAAATAAAATTTAAGTGCAGAAGTAAGTATGTTCTGATAGAATAGAAAATAAAAAGCCCCCAAATATTCGGGGGCTTATGTAAAACAACTATCGTGTAATGTTATTTCTTCTTATTCTTTTGTTTGCTGCCGTTTCCTGTACTGTGCTCTTCATGTTTCTCTGGATGTTTAACAAGCAGTTCTTTTCTTCTTCGCACGATTGCAACTATAAACCCGGCAAATAGTATTACTATACCTGTCCATAAAACACTGATGAAAGGTTTAATAGCTGCGTTAACAACAAGTGTTTCCCCTGCTTGCTGCTGTGGGCTTTTTGAAGCGTCCATGATTGAAAACACGGCTGTTGTTCCGCCTTCTTCCTCACCTCTTACAGACATGTTTAGAAAGTAGAAGGCATATTTCTTGCTGCTTTCCATCATCACTGGATTCGGCTGTGGAGTACCATCAACAAATTTTGTTCTAACGTTCATGGTTTCTGTAACTCCTCCGTCCGTAACTTTTATAATAGCTCCGAGTGTGTAATTTCCCGAACCCATTTCCTTGCCGCCCTTTTGCATATTGCCGAAATCAAAATCCACAAACTCAACTTCAAGTTCGTTGACCTTTGTTTTCGTTCCTTTCTTCAGCTCGTACATCGATTCCTGCGGATAAGGATTCGATTCTTCAAGGCTCATTGGCGATATATACAAATCTTTATAAGAAAAATATGCTATATCCGGGCTTTTCATAACACCCTGTGAAAATTTACTGTAGAACATCACGGGTCTCATCGTCATTTCTTTGTTTTCCTTTTCAACTTTTATGTTGAAAGCATACATTGTATCCCTTTTATTATTCGGGTCCATGAATGTATTCGCACCAACGTATGTAAACTGATAACCGAATGCTTCCTGTGGTTTCCCCTCTTCAAGAGAAAGGTCAACATCCTGACTGTATCGTGCCGACCCGATTACTCCGAGAAAGAATAGTGCTATCCCTATATGCGCGAACATTCCTCCGAAATTCATCGTACCGCTTTTAATGATTCGTATCGCAAATCTTGCATTAACAAAAAACGCAATCAGTGAAACGAATGCAAATACAATATATAGCGGATCCCTTAAACCTATAGTGATAAGTATAACAAGTGTTATCAATGAAAAAGCCGTTGGTAAAATCATGTTCTTCCAGAATTTACTCAGCTCAGTTTCTTTCCATTCAATGTAAAGACTTATTCCCATAGTAAACATTAGAAATATCGCAACAGGAAGATTCATATTATTATAAAAAGTCTGGTCAACTTTTGATTGTGATACTATCGGAAGACTCGTGCCAACAAAGATTACAAGCGCAGATGCACAAAGCAGCAAAGCTCCTATAAATAAAAATGATTCTTTTGTCATTAGCTTTGAACTCTCGATTCTGATATCTTTCAGACTCTTCCAGCGAACGAGTATCATTCCAAGCGAGATAAGCGTAAAGGTAGATATAAATACAACAAGAGCAAGATATACTTCCGCTCCCGGATCAACGAATGAATGCACAGACGAATCGCCGAGTATTCCGCTTCTTGTTAAAAACGTTGAATATAACACAAGCAGAAATGCAAGTATGCTAAGAAGAAGATTTGTCTTCTTATACCCTCCTGTTTTCCTTTGTGCAATAATTGTATGCAGACTCGCTACGTTAATAATCCACGGAATCAGGGATGAGTTTTCAACCGGGTCCCATGCCCAGTAACCGCCCCATCCGAGTATGCTGTATGCCCAGTAGCCGCCCATCATTATTCCAAGCCCAAGTACGCCGCCCGCAAAGAGAATCCACGGTACTGAAAATGATGTCCAGCTGTCAAAATCATTCTTAAGAAGTGCTCCCATCGCAAATGCAAACGGTACTGTCAGCGAAGCAAATCCTATAAATAAAGTTGGAGGGTGAATTGCCATCCAGAAATTCTGCAGCAGAGGATTAAGTCCACGCCCTTCTGGCGGCATAAAACCGTAGTCAACTTCTTTTGGAAACGATTCCCAAAGATAATGGAATGGTGATTTTAATATTAATATTAATGTAATAAAACTTAGAACCAGTGTAAACATTACCATGACCTGGGGTTCCATTCTTTCACCTTTGGATACATAGTTAAGCAAAAATACACCTATAACAGCAGTTAATAACGCCCACAACATAAAACTGCCTTCCTGTCCTGCCCAGAAGGTTGAAATCAAAAGTGGAAGTTGCAAGTCTGTCGAACTTTGCTCCCAAACGTAAGAAAGCTGGAAGTTATGCGTAAGTATGTTGTACAGCAGATATAATGCTGCCGTAATAATGCTGATAGAAGTTATATGAAAAAATACCCTTCCCATTTTCAGGAAATTCTCTTTCCCATTATGTGCAAGGAAGAAACCAATGATAGAGATAACAGATGCTATAAAAGCTGTATAGATAAGAAGTTTACCAACCATAGTGTTTAATTTAGTTAACATTCGAGGACTTCATCACGTCCTCACCCTTGCCCTCGTACTTCGAAGGACATTTTGTCAATATTTCCTTTGCGTAAAAGACGTCGTCTTTTACTTTCCCCTTCGCAACTACCATAGTTGCAATATCGAAATTATTCGGCTTTGCACCGTCAAGTACAACTTTCATTTCGGTACTGTCATCATCTTTCATGTAAAATGTGAATGTGCCTTTATCCGCATCGTATTTTGTTTCTTTATTCTGCTGCCATACTCCCTTCACTTCTACCATTTTCATCTTCTTCTGTGCTTCCTTAAAAGATGCATATTCTATCTTGCTGTCCATGAAAGAATAAAATCCAACCACAACAAAAATAACTACTATAAGTGATGCTATTATTATTTTTATTTTACTTGTCATGCTCTGCTCCTTCGAGTTTCTTCAAATTTCTGTCAATTGAAAATAAGTATATAAATAATCCTGCCCATGTTACAAGAGCTATTATCAGGACTAAATACATTGCATTCTGCTCTAAAAAATCGTGCATTTTATTAATTATTAATTTTTTGAATTCTTTGTAATTTTAGTTTTTCTAATCTTATTTTAATGTTAAGAATCCAGAAAAACAAAAGAGTAAAACTAAACAACGAGAACATAAAAATTGTGAACATAACAGGATTCATCGAAATCTTACCCTGCGAATCTATTATTGTATCTGCCGGATGTAGTGATTCTACAATCCTCGGCATGATAAATATAAAGAATGGTACTGTAACAAAAGCAATTATTGCATATACCGATGCAAGTTTTGCTTTCTGTTCATAGTTATCAATTGCTGAACGAAGCGCAAAATAGGCACCGTATATAAGTAATAGTATAAAAATCGAAGTCTGACGCGGGTCCCAATTCCAGTACGTTCCCCAGTTGAATTTTGCCCATAATGCACCCGTTACTGTTGCAAGTATTGTAAATAGAAATCCAACCTCCGCAGCTGAATGCGACCGAACATCATAAATAAGGTCGCGTTTTCTAAGATACTGAACCGAATTTATCATGGATAAAAGAAATGAAACTACTGCAATCCAGGAAAGAGGTACGTGAAGATATATTATTCTTGCTTTATCATACAATCCGGGAATTGTCGGAATAGGTACTACAAAAGTCCCGACTAAAACCAGAGAGATTAAAACAAAAACACTATACTTATAAATATTATTCATTGGCTAAATTTAATCCTGTGGAATAGGCCTTCCCATACTTGTATAAATCTCTTCAATCTGTGCCTTATTTCTCTCAGCTTCTGCGTTTGTTGGGTCAAGTTCTAATACACGACGGTAATGCATTAATGCCGGCTTGTATTTCTTTTTGGGACTTAAATTTGCCTCAAACATTAAATAATTACCCGCTGTCATGTGTTTTTGTATAAGTTCTTTCTTTAAATTATTGTCTTTTTTGTAGCTGCTTTCGAAATCGTATGCGCCTTTTGAAAGTTCATCTGCTTTTGGATCTTTAGCATCGTCACCCGCAGCGTCAGTCATGTTACCTTGCGTATTCTGACTTATATCAGGATGGTTAGGAGGCATTTGTGAATGCGGATCCTGATTATTTCCTTGCTGGTTTTGAGAAGTGTTTTTGCTGTTGTCCATCCCTGGTTTCTTCTCTTCCATTTTTGAACAACCTGCTATAAGTAGCGCAAATATTGACAATAAAAGTAGTTTCTTCATTTTTAAGTATTGATTAATGTTAATTTTATAATTTTGCAAATATAGTTAAATCGAACTTTAATTTCTGTTAATAATAACACCATAAATAGTAATTAAGTTACATTTATTGATAACCTAAAACCTTAATTTTATTCCCCTAATGCGTGTTTTTGGTATATTTCCTAAGCAGTTTTTTGAAACCCCGCTTAGCCCAAATAAGCGGGGTTAATATTAGAAATGCTGATTTACTTTATTTGATACCAATATCAACTATTCCGTTTACATGTCTTGTTCTATCTTTAAATGTTCCGTTGGAATTCATAACTCCGCCGTGACAAAGCCAGCATTGTGTTATGCTCGGATACAGATTCGGATGTGTACCGCCCGGTAATGGGCTCCCTGTTGTAGCGTTTCCATGGCATGAGCCGCAAACAACCGATGATGGATCATTAAACACAGGAGCAGCGTTCTGATTTCCATTTTTAAACATGCCGTGGCAGTAAACACTTGAACATGTCTGTAGATTTTGATCCCACTGTGGGTTTGGTGTTACACTATCTGTTACGGTTTTTGCAAGTGTACCGAATACCACTCCTGCCGAACTCTTTCCATCCTTAATAATATGGTTAGGATCTGAAAATGAACTTACAGCCAGATGGCACTCATTACATGGAACAACCTTAGAAAACCGCTTAGTTGAATCGGTAATCATATGCTTCACGTGCGCACCAACGCCTCTGTCTGTATTCTGTGATGCACCGTTCAAAGCAAGTGGTGGATATATATGGTTGTTATTTCCGTGACAGGTGTTGCATGCCTCTGGACCTCCGGTATGACAAGTATTACATGAAACTCCCGTTGTTCCGCCGTTGTAATCTCCGCCGTGACATGACTTACAGCCATTTAGATTCCAGTCATTACCCGAAAACCATGCTCCATGAAAATCAGCTGAGGACGGGTCAATCCATCCGCTTGGATGAAGCTCAGGTGTTGGAGCCACCACAAGGTCTTTTTTAACCTCGCTGCAGCCGTAGATTAACACGAAAAACCCAAACAGGACTAATGAATACAATATAAATATTTTTTTCATAATCTTAATTATTTACTTTAGTTTTGTATGACAGTAACCGCAGAAACCGACTCCAGGCATACCGTCAGGACGGGCATTAGCATCAGAATGGCAAGTGTAACAAATTGCGCCCTTTGTGTTATGCCAGCTGCCTTTATCATCTCTCATAAATCCTGATTCGTGTGTTCGCGGATTAGTTCCCTTTATACCGTCATTGTCAACATGACATTGTATGCATGTCGGGTCAGCACCATTTACACTGTGACAGGCTTCGCATGATTCCATGTCACGTTTTGCAAGTTCAGCATGAATACCACCTCCTGTTCCCACTCCATACGTTGTGAAGTTGGTTACAAGATGGCTCTTTGGCATTAGTCCTGTCGGAAGATTACCTCCGTTTTGATGACATGCCGCACAGAAATCAACCGGATCATGACATGTTTTACATTCAAACGATTTCTGTCTTGCATCAAGTCCATGAGTAAACTGATAATTCAAGTCATGAACAGCTGATAATTTCTGTAAAGCACTCCTGTCAACACGTGTTACCTGATCTTTGCTGTAATACGGAGCATAGAAATTTTTAGGTGTATTTAATCCCTGATACTTCACCGGCTGGTGGCAGTTTTCACAGAAGAAGTTCGAATGGCACATCATACAATTGTTGTTCAAAGCAGTATTTGAGGATGCATCATAGATTATCTTGTGCTCGTTCAGAAAATTTGAACTCATGTGATCCATCGGTTTCAGGTTTGTCAGATTTGTGTGACAAGCTTCGCATGAATTGGTCTGCTGTTTATTGTCATGGCATGTATAGCAATTTTCCATGTTGGGAAATCCTCCATTTATTGCATCACTTGCGTATTTGACATTTTCAATTCCAACGTGACAGTAATCACAATTCATCTTGTGTGCAACATGTCTTTTATGTGCAAATACAAGTTCTTTGGGTGCCGATCCGATTTTCTTATAAACACCGTCGTAATGACAGAGCTTGCATTCTTTATCGTCTTTAACGTCATGACATGCAACGCAGTTGTCGTGATTTGGGTTTAGATTGTCGGTCGCCCTTCGTGATTCATAGGCGGCGTTATGGCAATCTTTGCATACTAAACCGACATCCTTCGAAGCATGAACCTGGTGGTTGAACTTAATTACATCTTTATTGCTTTGATTGCTCACTTTAACAATTTCGGATTCACCGAATACTTTTGTTATACTCTTATTCTTTGAAACATAAGCAGTGAGCGAAACGAATAAAAATGCTCCGGATAAAAATACGATGTAAAACTTTTTTAAATTCATAATTTGCTTATGTTTATTTATTAAAATTAGTAAAGAGCCAGAGATTGAACCCTAGAAGGAATCTTGTATCAAACTTATAGATTTCGTTCGTCATGAATTGTCCTTGAGCATCAATTGAAAAATGATTTACAGGTCTGTATGTGAGTCCAAGAGCTCCGCCGAATACATCCATTTTGTCCGAATTATAATTACCAAGATTATATCTCGAATAATTCAGGTTAGAAGTCAGTATAAACTTGTTTTGATATAAGTCATGATTGAAGTAACCGAAAGCGCCCTCTGATTCTCCTGCATAACCTGTGTACTTGATTATTCCCAGACCATACCATGGATTAGAAATTCCAACCTGGAACTTTAACGAATTGTCATTTTCATAAAAGACTCCGCCAAACCTTCCATATACATTCGCATCAGTACCAAATATTTTTGTTGCATAATCAATTCCGCTTTCTACTTCCTGATATTTCTTTTGATTAAATACCCAGAATATTGAGTTGTAGCTTATCTGTGGCTGCTTATAATAGTAGCCGATAGAAAATTTAACTTTATCCGTTAATGCAAAATTCCCGTTTATCTCAACTTTATAAAGCTTCTTCATATTGATATCATAATAAGCACGTCCGAAAACATTGTGCTTTTTATTAATTCTATATGAAACATCAGCACCTGCAATCTGCTCGGACTTGGATTCAGTTTCAATGTAAACTACCTTAGGGTTAAAGAGTTCGTCAGGACGGATTGTATAATAGGGGTCCGTTCCTCTCCTCTTCATTGCATAACTAAGCCCGATGGACATATCTTTGACACCGTAATACAGGAATTGACCTCCCGCAAGAAAATTATCCTGCAGTTGTTTGTATCCCTGAAAATCATAGTCAAGGGGGGTAAGGTAACCTCCATAACCGACAATCTGATATTGTTTTCTGTCACCAAGTTTTAACTTGAAGTGTGCCCCGTCAATTGTCCCTCTGCCCGAGCCCGCAGTAACGTACTGTCGTCCAAGTTTCAGATCAAGTACGTTAAATAGGTTGCTTCCTTTTAAATAAACATCGTAAAACCTAAAAGAAAACCCCTTGTCTATTTTATTAATAACATCCTCATCTGTTTGAACAAAAGAACTCAGCGTCCATTTACCGAAATTTAGGTCGAATGCAAGATTCTGATAACCTTTGAGGTGTGTTGTGTAAGTTGCATCTGTATTGGTTCCTGTTAACGAATCAACACGCTTCCATGTATAAAAAGCGTTGTTAAACCGAAGGTTTAAAGTCTGAGTCAATCCGGAAGCCAATATAGCAAAAAACAAAATAAACGTAAAAACTGTAAACTTCCTCATAGTATGAAGTAAATTATTTTAAAATTCCTCACTTATATAATTGCAGATTAGGTCTTCATCTAACTATGACCTAATCTGCATGAAATCTGATACTTAAGGTTTTTTATGCTGAATCTTTGCCCACATTTCAGCATAATTGAAACCTTTAAATGTAGGACTTCCGTCATTGTGGCATCCTGTACAGGCTGATTCACCTTCTGTAAGAATTAAGCCGTTTTCAATGGCTTTTTGTTTATCCTTCATGATTGACATAGCTTTGTACTCTGAACCGGGACCATGACAACTTTCGCACTGAACACCCTGAGTTTTATCAAATGTTTCTGTAAACTCAGCAGGATCAAGATCTTTGCCAAGAACGTGACACTTAATACAGGCAGGGGTTTCTACTGCCTTCGAATCAAATCCTTTGTCCTTTGCAATTTTATCTGCTTCAGGAGTTTCGAGAGTTTTCCACGCATTTGCGTGTGATGAGTTCTGCCATATATCAAGCTGTTTGCCCTGAGCTTCAGACTTGTGGCAGGCTCCGGCGCATTTTACTGCACCAACATACTTAAACGAACCTGTTTCGTGAGTGGGAATATATGTTGAAAATGAAAAAAGGAACATTCCAACAAATAACGTTACACTAACAGTAATGAAAATTTTTCTTTTCATAATTGTATGGTTTAGTTAAGTTAATAAATATAAATATTTTCTAGGTAAATCAAAATCAATATTATTTTGCGTATTTTTCAAGCGCTTTTTTCTTTTGGCTTAACAGGTCTGATATCAATCCATAATTATGCACATAAAGACTCCTGTATGCCGATATTTTATTTATTAAATTCTTTGCTTCTATTACTTCCGAATCGTTATCCATATTAATTTTACCAATAATTTCCCTTATAGTTCCTGCCGATTTATTTACATCTGATTTCCATTCTGCCATCATTTTTGAGTATTCAGCATCATGACATTTTGCACAGTTTTTATCATCGGGTTTGTAGATTAATCCTTTTTCGAGATGGCAATCTGTGCAACCAACGCCTGCCTGTTTCATTATGTCAGGTTCGTTTTTACCGTTCAGGGTTCCGTTGTATGTCTGTTCCTGAATACTGTGACAATTTCCGCATGTTTCATTGCTTTTCGCATTGTTATGATGACAAGAATTACAGGAATTCTGACTCAGAATTAACTCCCCGTGTTTCTTTGCATTTGAATGACACCTGTCGCATTGCAGTCTTTGCTTTACAATATGAGTTTTATGCGAAAATGATTTTCCAAAAGCATTTACTTTTACCTCTTGAATACCTCCATGACAGTTATAGCATTCATTCGGTACATACTCTGTGCTTGCTTTAAACTCTGGAAGTTGTTTGTTCGACCCGACAATCTGCAAGGCTTCTTTCATTATACCGTAACTGCCGACAAGGAGCTTGTCAGCAAATTGTATGTTATGTACACTTTTTCCAACATCGACGGTTTTTATATTGTGCATTGCTTCATCGAGTTTTAACAATGCTTCATTCTTTCTGCTGCTTGAAGAATTCTTTACTGTGCTGCTCGCCGTATTGTAAATTGATTTAATAACTGCAAGTCTTTTTAATGAGGATGCCTCCCACTGCTTTATTAAATTACCATATCCTTTTCCGTGGCATTTGTCGCAGGCATCCTGACGTGATTTATCAACATTAACGCTCTTGCTCGTTGTTTCATGAAGTACGTGGCAGCCTTTGCAATCGATTCCGCTTAAAAACATAGAGCTTGGAGAGGATTCTGTGTTAAATCCTTTTTCACCTGCATAAAGATTTACCATCGATGAATGTGCACCCGAATGACATGACTGACAATCAGGTGGTGCATTTACATCCAGTTTTTCTACTTTGTGTTTTATTGGCGAATGGCAATATCCGCAGCTCATGCTATGTTTCGCAATGTGAGTGCTGTGCATGAATTCTGTGTCGGAATATTTATCAAGTTTGTTATCTTCAAAATGGCATTGGAAACATCTTTCTTTTCCGACTTCGCCTTTCCCCTTAATAACATTCGTATGACAGCTTGAACATTCTATTTTAGTCTCAACTACAGTATTATGATTATACCGCATTGATGCAAGTTGTTCTTTTGTTTTATTATTAAGTTCGTGACAGGTTTTGCAGTCCGCAAGTTTATCATATTTGTGTTCTGGGTCATCAGACTTATGGAAATGACAGTTAAAACAAGTCTCATATGTAACCTGCATGTGAGAACCCTGCACAATCTGACCGTGACAGCTTGTACATTTAAGCTTTTTTCCTCTACGCAATTCTGAAAGATGGTGCTTGTGGTTGAATAATATTCCCTTCGTCTCATAAGTTGTATCCTGAATGCTCTGTTTGACATGACAGTCTGAACGGGAACAGGTATTATCTGGAATATCAGCCCAGGGTTTTCTTTTCTTATAAGATGTTGACACATAACTGACTATTTGCACAAGCCCGTTTAACTTTCCTTTTATCGTGCCTTGAAGACCGGGTTCAAAATGACATTCAACACACTGAACGTTGTTGTGAGATGACGATTTCCAACTGTTATAAAACGGTTCCATGTAATGGCAGGTTGGACAAAAAGAAGGTCTTGATGTATATTCTGCAGATACAGCAAAAAATACAACAAAAGCAAAAAAGTAAATACCTGTAAAAAGAAGGAATCTTCTAAAACCTGTTACATTCTTAAAGAATCTCTTCTTCTTTTTAACTTCTGAGTTTTTGTCCTTGTTTTCGTCCATGACTCTGTTGTTTTATTTTATTACAACTGCATTTATTTTTTAATAATGAAAACTCTTTGAATTATACTTCATTAACTGTCTCCGCCTTTTCTGCTGCTTCAATTTCTTCAAGCTCTCTCGGATGTTCATTTTCCATCTGATGTCTTGTAAGAAATCCTGTGTACCATGCTTTGTTCATCGGTCTCACATCCGGATTTAAAAATATGAAATAAAAATGCCAGACTAATATAGCCAATGATGCAAGTATTGCCTCATACCAGTGAATAGCTGTCGCAATGTCCATTCCTGATACATTGATAATCGGTAGAAAAAAGTTTTGAAACCATAATACTGCGCCTGTCGCACCCATAACAACCGTTCCCCATACTACCGCCCAGTATTCCGCCTTTTCTATATAACTGAACCTTCCTAATTTTGGGCGGTCTTTTTTCTTTCCGGTTATATATCCGAGTGATTCCATAAGATCAGTAAGATCCTGCCTGTAAAACCAAAGATCAGCGACAAGTTTTCTTCCGCGTTGCGTAAATATTATGTACAAAAGATGATAAAAGGATGCCGAAACCATAACAACAGCAGCTATCCTGTGTATAAGTCCTCTTAATTCAAATGCATACTCACCAAAAACTTTTGGACCCCAGGCAACCCACCATGCTTCAGGGTACTTAAGGGCAAAACCTGTTATAACGAGTGTTATAAATGATGAGAGGAGCAGAAAATGCTGAATCCTCTCGTTAAATGTCATTCTTAAATATTTTTCCTCGTGTTTCATATATTTCCTAAACCGCCTTTTTATCTTTAATTTTTCTTCTGTAATCCAGAATGTTGTGCAAAATCATTCCGCCGATTACCGCAACAATTAGTATGATATAGAATCTTGTAATCCAGTATAGAAGCGGATTCTCAACTTCTGCGTCAAGTACGTGTATCTTTGTGTTAATAAATACCTTGTCTGCTCCCGGATGACACGAACCGCATGTCTTCCCAAGATTATTGGGATGCACAGATGATAAAGAATCTGAAGAAGGTCTGATGTTATGATTACCGTGGCAGCTTTCGCAGGAGGCAGCTCTGTTTGAACCCCCCCGTACTGCAAGGCCGTGAAAACTTTCGTTATAGTTCTTGGTTACATTCTTAAGATCATTATTGCTGATTATCTCAACTGACGCATGACAGCTCGAGCACAATTTAACAATACCTCTTTGCTTTGAACCTTCCTTGTTTCCGAGTGAATCCGTCGTAACTACCTGGTGCGCACCGTGACATGTGTTGCAGGTCGGTGAATCTGAATTTTCTTTCGTCATTAAACTTACTTGATGAATACTTCCGTCGAATTCTGCTTTTTGCTGAACATGGCATTCTGACTGCCCGCAAGTTTTATCAATATTCTTTTTGAAAATTTGCGATTCCGGGTCTGAGGCTTTTTTCATCTCATGCGGACCGTGGCAATCGCTGCATGTTGCCGCCTTCAAATTACCTTCCTTTAGTGCTAAATAGTGGTAACTGCTTTTGTAATCGTCAAGATGTGTATTCTTATTCGGGTTTACTTTATTGTCTTTATGGCAATCAAGACACATTTCAGTCTGATTTATCTTTGAGAATTCATCCGACTGCAGAACTGAGTTTATGCTGTGTTCACCGTGACAGGTAGAACATGTAGGTGCATTCGGATCACCGTTTTTAAACGAAACACCGTGTGATGATTTATTGTAGTGTTCTACTTCATTAGCATGACATTTTCCGCATGTCTCCATCATCTTTGCTTTTACTGTTGACTTCGTCGGGTCCGATGTAGATTCTATCATGTGGTCACCGTGACAGTCAACACATCCGGCTGCTTGTTTTCCGTCTTTCTGAATTGAGGAGTGAATGCTTGTTTTATACTTAGCAACAAACTTAGCAGAACCTTTTTCTTCTCCCGGGAAAAGTTTTTCATCAAGATGACATTTCAAGCACGCTTGTGATTCGATTGAAAGTTTGTTGGCTATTATCTTGTGTGCACCGTGACAATCAACACATGTCGGTGAATTCTTGTTTCCATCTCGCATAACAGTCTGATGAATACTGTTATTGAAATCTGACTGGTGTTTTCCGTGGCATTTTCCGCAGGAAGAATTTATCTCACTCTTCGAAATCTTCTTCACGTCATGTCCGCCGTTATGGCATCCGTTGCATCCAACATTTCTTTTAGAATGAATGCTTGTGATGTAATCTTTTACGTTCTTATTATTGTGGCATTTTAGGCAATCATCTGTCTGGTTTGCCTTAATTTCTTTAACAGGTTTCTGGTAATGCGGATTGTGACAAGAGTTGCAGTCGTTCTTCGCGTGAACACTTTTCTCAATAGGGGGAAACTTATCGTGGCAGTTCTGACATTTTATATCAACTTTCTTCTTGCTGTGCGGAATCTCATCCGGATTGTATCCTTCATGGCAATCCTTGCAATCAGATCCTCCGTGAGATGATTTCTTGTACAATGATGCGTCAACGTACAATGATTTTTTCTTTCCGTTTACATCCATTGTCAGGTCTTTATCTTCATGACAGGCAAAACACTCTTCCGAATTTCTTGCTTTAATAACCGTGTAATTAAATGCGACAATAAAAACACTTAAAACAAGAAAAGCCGAAAGCGTGAAAATTGTTAATTTTCTATTATACATCCTTAATAAGTCCTCGTTCCCATACTCTGGCCTGGGAATGTTAATTTAAATAGTTTTCTCATTCAATATCCTTAAAAGAACCTCTTCAAACTCACTTAGTTTAAATGGTTCTGAAATCTGATAAACATTTTCCGGTACATCAGGAAGGTCGTTATCCTTCAAAGACGGCAAACATATAAAAGTCAAATGGTTAAGAGCCGTAACCATACGTTGTTTAAATTCCCTGTCCAGTTCCTGGTCCAGCACCACTACATCAGCAGAGTTTCTGCATTCAAATACAATTTCGTCAATAGATTTGGTGACCGATAATTCTTTATAATTTTCGCACTTTGAAATAATATTATGCTTATTAAGAACCTTTTTAATCAGGCAGCAAATCTCATCAGTAATGCAATATATTTTTACTCGTTTCTCCACCAATTCTAAATTTATAATAATATTATAGCAAATATTGTACCATGATTCGTCTGATTATAAATTGTTATAAAATGAGATTAAAAAGAAAATGTGGATATAAAGGACTTAAAATATGAATTTTAGTCCGAAAACAGTGGTAATTTTTTACACTTTTATTTTTGTGGTGTGTTAATTGTATCGTGTAGAAAAAACGGACTTACAGTGTAGAATATTTACTCCCTAATTACAATGCTCCGGCATACGAATGCTGGCTTCCATCAGCTTACTCTTCCCGCTCTTCTCAATTCTAAATTCTGATCTTTGCTAACTCCTCCCAATCCCAAACTCCCCTAATTTGTTATAAAGTGTTTTCCTGTCAATACCAAGCTTCTCAGCGGCTTTCTTTTTATTCCCTTTTGTCAGCTGAAGTACTTTTAAAATGTACTTTTTTTCGAGGTCTTTAAGGCTCATACCATGTGCATTGCTAAGACAATCGTCAAGAAAATTGTTATCTTCTGATATAGATAGATTCTTCACATCAATCCTATTGTTAGCCGCAGTAACTGCTGCCTGCTCAAGAATATTTTCCAATTCACGAATATTTCCCTTGTAATTATGTCTGGAAAGCAGAGAAATAGCGTCTGAGGTAATCTTTATTTCTTTACCGAATTTCTTGCTTACATTTTTAAGAATGTAATAAGTCAAAGCAGGAATATCCGAAAGTCTGTCGTTAAGAGTCGGTAAGTTTAGCGAAATAGTTGAAATTCTGTAATAGAGGTCCTCGCGAAAACGTTTTGCGGAAATCATTTCCTGAATGTTCTGGTTAGTTGCGGAAATCAGCCTAACGTCAACCCTTTTCACCTTATCACTGCCAATTGGTTTAAACTCCCAGTTTTCAAGAACCCTCAGCAGCTTTGCCTGAAGCTGATATGGCATCTCTGCTATCTCATCAAGAAACAAAGTACCGCCGTGCGCCTGCTCAAAGACTCCTTTTTGATTTTCAATAGCACCCGTGAAAGCTCCCTTTGTATGCCCGAAAAGTTCACTCTCAAGCAGATTCTCTGGAATAGCGCTGCAGTTTATCGCAACGAAAGGATTATTCTTTCTTTCGCTGCTGAAATGAAGTGCTCTTGCAACAAGCTCCTTACCCGTACCGCTCTGCCCGCAAACAAGCACATTCACGTTTATCTTAGAAGTCTTCTCTATAAAGTCATACACCTCAAGCATCCTCTTGCTCGTGCCAATAATACCGGGAAAAGGCTCTCTCTCCGTAACAAGCGCCCTGAATCCATTCAGCTCTCTTGTAATCTTAATCTTCTCAATAGCCTTATCAATCTTCAGCATAAACTCTTCAAGATTAAAAGGCTTATTAACGTAATCATAAGCACCGTTCTTCATCGAATCAACAGCCGTTAAAATCGAGCCGTAACCTGTAATCATAATGAATAGTGTATCCTTCGGTTTCATCAGCAGCAAGTCCATCCCTGAAACCTCAGGCATCTGTAAATCCGAGACAATCAAATCAAAGAACTCTTTTTCAAGAATCTCTCTTGCTTTAACACTGTCATTCTCTTCAGTAACGTTAAGACCTTTTTTCTGCAAAACCTTCCTGAGTAGTGCAGATTGGTTTACTTCATCATCAACAAGAAGTACTTTTATACTATATGGCATTAATTGAATTAATTAAAATGAATATTACTGAAAATCAGGGAATTTTTCTACACAATTGCAGGTAAAATTTACTCTTTCTGTCGTTGCTTTTTCTATCTTCTATTATAGAATCTATCTGCTGGCTTTGGTTTCCAGCTCTTAGCTCCGGCTCTCAATCAAAGGAATGCCTATCTGGAAAGATGTGTATCCCTCGTTCCCATTCTCCTGTGCGGGAACGCTCTTAACTTTTATCGTACCGTTGTGCTCTTTTACTACTCTTTCTGTGAATGCAAGACCCAGCCCGGTACCTTTTCCGTAACCCTTAGTACTGAAAAAAGGTTTAAAAATATTTTTAATATCGCTTTGGTTAATACCCGCTCCGTTATCCGTAATCTCTGCGTAAGAAAATTTTCCCTTGGTAAAAGTCTTTACATTTATAAGCCCTTTTTTGTTTACGGGAATTGCCTGAATCGAATTACCAACAATGTTCAGGAACACATCTTTGAAAAGTTCCTTGTCAATTTTTACGCTTGGATTTTCTTTGCAAAAATTCTTTTTAAGTTCAATCTCTTTTTGTCCGGTTAGAAACTTGAATCCGCTGAGCGCATCAGTCAGTAAGTCATTAAGCTTCACTTCCTCCCTCATCAGTGTAATCGGTTTTGCAAAATTCAGAATCGAACGTATTGATTTTGTGATGCGTGTTGCTTCCGAAACTATTACTTTAAGTTCTTCATAGTCAGGGTCACCCTCTTTCTTTTCGAGAAGAAGATAATCGGCGTTACCGGAAATAATATTAAGAGGATTAGAAAGGTTGTGTGCAATCGAAGATACTACCTGCCCTATAAGAGCCAGATTTTCTGATTCTCTTAATTCCTTTTCAAGTTCTTTGACTACGGTAATATCTCTTATGATCGATACATTTCCAAGAAATTCCGCCTTCTGACCGTCCGCCTTGGAGGATTCCTTTTCTCCAAAAATAGGAAACTGGGACAAGCTTATGTTAATTATTCTTCCGTCTTTTGCAAGACCAAGTGTTTCGTAGTTTGTTACAAATCCCTTTTCATCTATTTCTTTTTGAAGAGAATTCAGCTCTTCTTCACCTCGTTCCCATGCTCCTGTATGGGAATGTAAAATCATACCAATATTCTTGTCAGTAATCTCATCTTTGGTGTACTGAAATATCTTTTCAGCACCCTCGTTCCAAAGGAAAATCTGTCTCTCCTTGTTGAAACCTATGATCGCGTCTATTGATTTTAGAATTATATCCGAAAAGAACTTTTCGTGGGCGCTTTTTCCCTCCCTCATCAGCTTAATCATTTCAAATATATACTTATCGTAAGACCTTGTGATAAAATCAAGGTCTTCATCGTTCAGTTTATCCGCGAATCTCTGCTTAAGTGCATTATGTAAATCAGATTTATACTTTTCTGATTCACTATGTACCATGTGTTCCATTAAATCAGTAAATTATATTAGTTAACTGTAATTAAATTAGTCTTAAAGGATACTTTTCCCTTTTTTATATACTTTCACCAGTTGATTTACACCAAAATGATAAATCAAATCCTTATAAGCAGGAAAATCAAAAATGAGTATATCGCTCTGTTTTCCGGGAATAAGACTACCTGTTTTATTTTGGATATTCAATGCAAAAGAACCGTTTATTGTAACAGCGTTTATTATTTCTTCTGCTGTCATTTTCATTTTCAAAGAGGCAAGCGACATAATCATCTGCATGTTTTCAGTGTTGCAGCTCCCTGGATTGAAATCTGTCGCAAGTGCAACGGGTATGCCGCTTTCTATAAGTTTCCTTGCAGAAGGATATACCATATTCAGAAAGTATGAGCATCCCGGTAAAAGTGTCGCAATTATATCCGTTCCTTTGAGCTGATTTATTCCTTTATGATTTAAAACCTCCAGATGGTCAACTGATATTGCTTTCACTTTCTTTGCTGCACTTATACCGCCAATCGAATAAAACTGGTCAGTGTGCACCTTGGGAATCATTCCGAATCTTGCACCGATTGAAAGTATTTGTTCTGTATCTTTCGCGTCGAAGTAACCCTTCTCGCAAAATATGTCTATAAACATCGCAAGTTTTCTTTTTGCAGCTTGCGGAATCATTTCATAACAGATGATATCGATGTATTCTTTCTTGCTTACGCCTGGTGGAATTGAATGTGCACCAAGAAATGTGGGAAGAATATCCGCACCGTACTTGTTATTCTCGTTGAGTTCATTTATGATTTCAAGCAGTTTAATTTCATTCTTTACGTCAAGCCCGTAACCTGATTTTGCCTCAAGTGTTGTAGTGCCGTATTTAATAAAATTGTACAGGCGTTTTTCGGAAATCTTTTTCAGTTCACTTTTCGATGCCTTGCGGACTGCTTTGACTGTATTTGAAATACCGCCCCCTGCTCTTGCGATTTCTTCGTAGGATTTTCCCTGTATCTTCATCTCGTATTCATCTGCCCTCGAACCCGCATGAACAAGATGTGTGTGCGAATCAACAAACCCTGGCATTACGGTTTTTCCTTTGCAGTCTATCTCTTTGTAATTCTTAACTTTGTTCTGCTTTATGAATTTGCTGAACCCATTTTCATTTCCGGAATATATAATCGTTCCGTTAAAAAGCAGGTAACCGTTCTTAATGTTGTAAATATCACCCTGAGTTTTTCCGCGCTTTGCTTTACCTTCGGGATTAGCGCATGTTACAAGGTTTGAAATATTCTTAAGTAATATCATTGTACTGTCTCTTTAATTTTAAAACATGAAGCACTGTGAGTCTCCGAAAGCCTTATTAATAACGGCTCTTCAGCATGACACTTCTCATCTGCAAGATTGCACCTGTTTGCAAAATGACAACCTGCATTGTACTCCATTGACGAAGGAACTGAACCTTCTATTGTGTATAATCTTTCCTTCTTCTCGTTCAGCTTGGGAATAGATTCCATCAAAGCAAGGGTGTATGGATGTTTTGGCTCTTTAAAGACTTCAGAAACAAGTCCTTCCTCAACTATTTTCGATGCATACATTACAATCACCCTGCTGCATGTTTCCGCCACAACTCCAAGGTCATGCGTTATAAGTATAACACTCATGTTGTATTTCTCCTGCATTGATTTTATCAAATCAAGTATCTGTGCCTGTACAGTCACGTCCAGAGCGGTCGTCGGCTCATCAGCAATGAGTATTTTCGGCTCGCAGGCAAGAGCTATTGCAATCATTATCCTCTGCCTTAGCCCTCCTGATAACTGATGCGGATATTCTTTAAACCTTTGTTCGGGCGAAGGTATTCCGACACTGTTTAATATATCAATAGTCTTTGATTTTGCTTCACTTCCCGATAAATTCTGATGAGTTTTCAACACTTCAACTATCTGGTTACCGCATGTATAAGCAGGGTTGAGAGACGTCATAGGCTCCTGAAAAATCATACTTATCTTGTTCCCGCGTATGCTTCTGATTTCCTTTTCCGTCATCTTTACTATATCTTTTCCCTCGAATAAAATCTCTCCGCCTTCAATTATACCAATATCCTTCGGAAGTAACCGCAGTATTGAAAGCGCCGTAACGCTCTTTCCGCAGCCCGATTCACCGACTATACCAAGTGTTTCGCCTTGTTTCAAATCAAAACTCACCTCGTCAACTGCCTTTGCAATTCCGTCGTCGGTATGAAAGTAAGTCCGTAAGTCTTTTATTGAAAGTATGCTCTGCACAATTTCTTATTTATACTTCAGGTTCTTTAAAAATTCTGTTTGTATTTTAACAGCTTCTGCTTTGCTCTTTGCTTCCGTAATAATTCTAATTATCGGCTCTGTATTCGACTTTCTAAGATGTATCCAGTATTCAGGAAAGTCAAGCTTTACACCGTCTATGGTTGAGACCTTACACTCCTTCTTTCTGTATTCTTTTTCAATTCTCTTCAGAAGTCTTGAAGGGTCTCCTTTAGTTTCAATCTTTGCTTTTTCTATATGGTACTGCGGTATTGTCTTCTTGTATTCAGAGACCTTACCCTTGAAATCTGCAAGTTCATTAAGAACATAAGCTATACCAACGCTTGCATCTCGGCCGTAATGTACCTTAGGGACTATCACGCCTCCGCTGCCCTCGCCGCCGACGATTGCCTTTACTTTCTTCATTTCGTTAACTACGTTTATTTCTCCGACAGGCGTTCTCTTCACTTTCGCACCGTGTTCTTTCGCAGCGTCTTCAACTGCTCTTGTTGTTGACATGTTTACGCAAACCTTATTTCCTTTTTTGAACGATGTTTTCAAGACATTTCTTACTACCGTAACAATCGTATTTTCTTCAATAAAAGGTTTTCCGTCTTCGCAAATCAATACAAGGCGATCGCCATCCGGGTCAATCGCAAGACCGATATTGGCTTTATTCTTTACTACTGCTTTCGATAAAAGTTTTAAATTATGCGGCAATGGTTCGGGTGTATGCGGAAACTTTCCCGACCCGTTGCAGTAAAGCTCAGTGACCTTGCATCCGAGTTTGTTCAGCAGTTTAGGAACTATCACAGAACCCGAAGCATTCACAGCATCAACAACAACCTTGAATTTTCTGCTTTGTATTTTCTTTACGTTAATATTCTTTTGCTTCAGTACAAGGTCTACATGCTTATCAAGCCATGCTTTGTCTCCCTTTACCTTTGCGGGTTTATCTGCGTTTACAAAATTAAATTTCTTTGTCTTGATATTCTTCTTCACTTCGTCTATCTGTCTGCTCTTAAGGAACGTTCCGTCTGAATCCAGAAACTTCAGTCCGTTCCATTGCTGGGGATTGTGCGAAGCCGTAACTGCAATCCCTCCAGCTGCTTTTAGTTTCTCAACTGCAATCTGTACAGTAGGAGTCGGTGCAACACCGATATCAATCACCTCAAAACCCGCTATGGATAAGGTATATACCGCAACCGCAGATACTTCGTCGCCCATAAGTCTGCCGTCGCGTCCGACAACAATCTTTTTGCTTTTCTTATTATCCCTGCAAAATTTTGCAAAGGCAAGCGTGTAATGAACCACAACGGGAAGCGTAAGCGAATCGCCGTAAATACCCCTTACTCCCGAAACACTGAAAATAATCTCTGACATATTTTAATCAATTAATTTTTCTAATTCTTCCAATTGTTCTACCGTGTTGATACCCGTTATTTCAAGGTTATCATCAACAGGCACAGCACCTATTTTAATCTTATTGTCTCTGAAATACTTGAATATATCCGTCAGATAATACTCGCCCTGAGCGTTGTCTGTCTTCAGAGTCTGCAAAGCTTCAAACAATAGCTTGCAGTTTACGATGTAAATGCCGGAATTTATTTCTTTAATTTTTCTCTGCTCATCCGTTGCATCTTTTTCTTCAACGGTTTCCAAAAGCGTGTCGTTTTCATCTCTAATCACCCTTCCGTAACCGAATGGATTCTCAAACATTGCAGAAAGCATACTTGCCTGAAAATGATTATCGTAGTGGTAGTTCAGAAACTTCATAACTGTTTCATATTTCAGCAGCGGAACATCTCCCGAAAGTATCAGCACGTCGCCGTCAAAATTTTCAAGCAGCTCCCTCGTTTGCATTAGCGCATGGCCCGTACCCAGCTGCTCGTCTTGATGAGCAAACTTTATTCTATCTATATCGTGTGAAAACTTTTCCGATAGAAAATCTATCACCGACTGCTTCTGATGACCTACAATAGGAATAATCAGGTCGGAATGAATTTTAAGCGCTAGGTTAATAACATATTCAATCATCGGTTTACTTTTCAATTCAAACATAACCTTTGATTTTTCAGGATTACGCATCCTCTTGCCCTTGCCCGCAGCCATTATTACAGTAGCTAACTTCATATTTATAAAATCATTTATTTAACAATCAGTTTTTTTGACTATCAGTTTTTAATAATTAGTTTTTTAACAATAAGAAAGATGTTTATTTTAAAAAATAAATTAAAGGTTAAAACCATAAGCACAAATAATTTTTACCATGAGAGTTTATACCTCACACTTCATCCAGCCTTTTCAATTAAAATTTACATCTGTCCGCTGAACGCTATACTCGTACACTGTCTCTTTGCCCTTCCGTCCGCTGAGCGCTGTCCGCTGAACGCTATCTCTTCTGTCCGCTGAACGCTATCTCTTCTGTCCGCTGAACGCTGTACACTGTCTCTCTCGTCTGTAGCAAACAATCCTTCCAACCAAAAGAATGCCGTTAGGTATTCCATCTTGCATTATTTTGCCTGTCATTCCCTGATGTTCTTACAGGGAATCTTATCAAGATAACTTGTTATTCTCTGCCTCCTTTGCGTCCTTTGTTCTTCTCTGCGACCTTGCGGAAAAAATTTCTATCATTTGTTTTTCTCTGTTTTATTTGTAGTCATCGGCTGCGCCGTGTTCTTAGTCCACTTTGTATCCTGAAATTTTATTTTCTTCTTTGTGCCCTCCGTATCTTAGTGGTGAAAATTAATAGAGTTTCAATTTTCGTTGTGATTAATAATGAAAGGTGTATCTTCAAAAAATGCGTATTACATTTTCCATTTGTGCTCGAATACAAATTGTTCAATTTGATGTATTTAAAATATTTTATCTCTCCATATGAGCTATCAACTATTTACTGCTCTTTTGGTGTTTTGGTGGTATACTATTTTTCTTTCCCTGACAACCGACAACTAACAATCCTCAACTAACATGCTCCCTTCATTATTAATCACAACATTTTTCGAAATTGTGCCACGAAAATTCTCATTTCCAAAAAATTTTTCCCTTTAAAAAAATCTTTTTCCTAAAATAAATCTCTGTATCTCCCGTCTTTTATATTCCGTACAAAAAAATCGACAAAAATATGCCGTGTCCAGAATTTGGTTTTTGTTGTGATTATTAATGAAAGGTGTATATTCACTTTTCCACAGTTTACATCTCACAGTTTACATCTCACAGTTTACATCTCACAGTTTACAGTTCACGGCTCTTCTGAACGCTGTACGCTATCTCTCCTGTACGCTGATTTCTATTGTCTTCCCTTATTATATATAACAATTATTTTAAAAATGGGGTCATGCAAAGATTAAATACAACTTTATTTTTCAGCCGTTATTTTTTATGTTTTGACCTAAACCCTTGTCTTACAGCCACTTAAAATTTTTCAAAAAATTTTCACAAATTTCAGCCGTGACCCTTTTTTGATTACAGTAGTTATATATAATGAGGTGGGTCTGTAACGCAGGCATAAAATTTCTCTGTTATTTTTTAAGTTTTAAAACCCTGAAAATGCTCCGAAATCGCACTTTAATTTTTTCTTAATCTTGCACTCTCCTTGTACTCTGATTGGTCTTAAATTGGTGTTGAATTTTCTCGGGTTAAAATATAAAAAATAACTTGCAAAAATGTTGTCGCACATCGAAAAAATCAAATTTCTTTCAAAAAATATCATTAAGGAAAAAGATTCTTTTGAGTACCCTAATTTATAAATATATTTTGAGGTATATAACTGTTATTTTAATTAGTTTATTTTAACAAATGATTTTCGATAATATTTTTTATTCTCCTTACTCAACTCAAACTTTGTGAGGATTGAAATGAAAGGTTTTATAAAATAAATCGGATATGAAGAAGTTAATTTACGTGTTAATGTTTTTAACATTTGCAGGTTTGGCAAATGCACAGTGGCAGCCGGATGTGAGGCTGACGAATGCCTCCGGAAGTTCTTATACCTCTTTGAATAATACAAAGTGTATTGCTACAAACGGAAATGTCGTGCATACAGTATGGTATGACAATCGCGAAGGGAACTGGGAAATATACTACAAGCGCTCAACAGACGGCGGAACAATCTGGCAAGCAGATACTCGTCTGACGTATAACACGGCTTATTCTGAGTCTCCCTCCGTTGCAGTTTCTGGTTTAAACATCCATGTAGTATGGAAGGATAGTCGCAACGACAACTTCTTTGAAATCTATTATAAACGCTCCACAGACGGAGGAACAACTTGGGGACCTGATACTCGCTTGACGAATAACAATGCTTGGTCCGATTTTCCCTCCATCGCAGTCTCCGGTTCACTCGTGCATGTAGTATGGGAAGACATTTGCGATGGCAACTGGGAAATATACTATAAACGATCAACAGACGGCGGTATTAACTGGGGAGCAGATACTCGCCTGACAAACAACAATGCAGGTTCCTACATACCCTCTATTACAGTTTCTGGTAAACTCATAAATGTAGTATGGTATGATTGGCGGGACGACAACAATGAAATCTACTACAAACGCTCAACAGACGGCGGAACAAACTGGGGTGCAGATACTCGTCTGACGAATAATACAGATGATTCCCATTCACCCTCCATCGCAGTCTCGGATACACCCATCAATGTAGTATGGTGTGACTGGCGAGACGGAAATGCCGAAATATACTACAAACGCTCCGCAGACGGCGGAACAACCTGGGAAGCAGATATACGCCTTACGAATAACACTGAATGGTCTAGGTATCCCTCCATCGCAGTTTCAGGTTTACTTGTGCATGTAATTTGGGAAGACTGGCGCGACGGCAAATCTGAGATCTACTACAAACGCTCCGCAGACGGCGGAGCATCATGGGAAGCAGATACGCGTCTGACAAATAACAATGATTATTCCAGTTTGCCCTCTATCGCTGTCTCAGGTTTGCTCGTGCATGTAGTATGGATTGACTTACGCGACGGCAACCATGAAATCTACTACAAACGCAACCCGACTGGAAATGTCGGCATAAAAAATATTTCGACAGAAGTTTCTTCGGAGTTTTCACTCGAACAGAACTACCCGAATCCGTTTAATCCAACAACCAACATAAAGTTCGCAATACCTCGTGCATCATCAGTAAAAATATCAGTATTCGATGCCACGGGTCGCGAAGTGAAAGTGCTCGTGAATGAACAGCTTCAGCCCGGCACATACCAGGCAGACTGGAATGCATCAGCATATTCCAGCGGGGTATATTTCTATAAACTTTCCGCAGGAGATTTTCTAGAAACAAAGCGAATGATTTTATTAAAGTAGATATACATAACAAATGCTTATTGACAAAAAGGCAGGTTTGCAACCTGCCTTTTTACTTGTACAATTTTTTCGACTTTAGTTAATCACATTTAACTCACTCTGAGAGTTTAAAGCATAATAACTTTTCGTTTCATGAAGCTGGGAATTCGGACTAGATAATAAAAGGAAACATTTTAGGTCTTTGTATTACGGTTTTATATTCAATCTTTGTGTACCCTAATTTATAAATATATTTTGAGGTATATAACAATTATTTTAAAAATGGGGTCATGCAAAGATTAAATACAACTTTATTTTTAAGCCGTTATTTTTTATGCTCTGACCTAAACCCTTGTTTTCCATACACTTATAACTCTTCAAAAAATTTTCAAAAATTTCAGGAGTGACCCCGTTTTCATTTCTGTTGTTATATATAA
The DNA here is from genome assembly GCA_041649015.1 of Ignavibacteria bacterium. Taxonomy (NCBI): domain Bacteria; kingdom Pseudomonadati; phylum Ignavibacteriota; class Ignavibacteria; species Ignavibacteria bacterium. The sequence goes on along the minus strand of JBAZNU010000003.1, from coordinate 248,551 downwards.
TGAGGGGGGTCTGTAATACAAGCATAAAATTTCTCTGTTATTTTTTTAATTTTAAAACCCCGAAAATGCTCAAAAATCGCACTTTCATTTTTTCTTAATCTTGCGCTCTCCTTGTACTCAGATTGGTCTTAAATTGGTCTCTTATAATTCCCTCTGATTACTGATCACAGATTACTATTTACTGTTCTAAGATTGGTCTTGAATTGGTGTTTAATTAGAAATCGTTTTTTAAAAAATAAGCGTTTATAAATTCATAAATAAAAAAGAGACAGAAATAGGTGTTTTATTTTATGAAATATTTTTGAATATTATAAAGTACCTGTTTATATATAATCTTAAAATTGCTTACCACAGAAACGGTGAAGATATCTGGCATTGAAATTTTTACCGGAAACAAAAATATATTTTCTTAAAGTTATGAAAATTTTTCTTACGATTGTTTCATTATTTTTAACACTCAACACGGCTGCAATATCACAATCCGGATGGTTTCAGCAAAACCCGGGTACAGCAAACTCTTTTAATGTTGTATATTTTATTAATGAGAATACAGGATTTGCTGATGGAGGTATGTCAATTCTTAAAACCACTAACGGCGGAAACTCATGGCAGCAAAAGGTTTTGCCGGATACATCAAGCATTCTTGCAATAAGATTTTTAAATGCGGCGACAGGATATGCATGCGGAGGAAGATATATTAACCCTTATGTATCGAGGCAGTATCTGTTCAGGACAACAGACGGCGGTGAGAGCTGGTCACGGTTATACGAATCATCGGGATTAATGTGTGATGTTTCTTTTACAGATGTATTCCCGGTCGGAAACAGAATATATCTGGCAGCAGGCGGAAGCGGATCGATGAGCTCGGCGGGCTGGATGTTTGTTTCATCAAATGCAGGGGCAAATTTTTATTCAACAACATTTTTGAGTGATACAAGACATGATAAACTGAGTTTTATTAATGAGATGACGGGATATGTAAGCACAACTTACGGCACTGATGTTCCTTATATGAAAAGGCATATATTCAAAACAACAGACGGCGGTGCTAACTGGAGCATGGCATTCAGGGATTCCTCAATCCTGACCGTCTTTGCTCAAGGAAACCATAACATGATGTTTAAAGACGCTAACACAGGTTTTGCTCTTTACAATAGGGGCTTGTACACTAAGTTTGCTCGCACTACGAACGGCGGTGTTTCATGGGATACATCTGCAATGCCTTATAATAAATATTTGTCTTTATACTTTGCAGACGCTAATACAGGGTGGGTTTCAGGGAATTACTATCCCGATTCCGTTATGATTTTAAAAACCACGAACGGCGGAGCAAACTGGCAAATTCAGAAAAAAGGAAACGCAAATTTATACTCTTTATATTTTGTGAACAATCATACAGGCTGGGCTGTCGGTACGGCATGGTTTTCGGGTCAAATAGGAAGAGTTTATAAAACAGTTACTGGCGGTGAAGAAAACGAGGCACTGGATTATTTCCCGATGAGTGTGGGCAATATGTATGTCTATCATACACCTTCTATGTACCCTCCATATTATGATAGACAGAAGTTTACAATTGTAAAAGACAGCGTAATGAACGGTAAGAGATTTTATTATTTTTCAAATCCTTTGCCGGGTATGTGGAACTACGGAAACTGGTACAGAGTGGACACTCAGACGGGGCTGTTAACAGGATATGCCGCGGGATACACCTGCAATAATCTGTCAAACGAAAGAAGGACTGATTCACTTTTTTCAAGAAAAGGTGATACACTATGGAAATGCGACGGTCCATTTCGTTCAATTTGTAAAGACACTGCAAATTTATCCGTATTCGGATACTCCTCAAAACAGAAAACGTTTTCCGAAGACGGCCTTATTTTGATTGAAAGGACCTTATCAAAATACTTCGGCATAACAAGCGTTTATACTTGGGAAATATCCGGCTTTACTACTTACCTTGTCGGCTGCAGAATAAACGGCTTTACATACGGAGACACCCTGCTGACCGGAGTTGAGAGCGTTTCAACAGAAACACCTGCGTCTTACTCATTGGAGCAGAATTACCCGAATCCGTTTAATTCAAGAACAATTGTCCGTTTTTCTTTGCCCGCTGCCAGCAATGTGTCGCTTAAAGTTTATGATGTAATGGGACGCGAAGTCGAAACGCTCGTTAACAAAAGGCTTCAGCCTGGCACCTACCAGGCGGATTGGAATGCATCGGCATATTCCAGCGGCATTTATTTCTATAAACTTTCCGCAGAAGAATTTTCGGAAACAAAACGAATGATTTTATTAAAGTAGATATAAATAACAAATGTTCATTAACACAAAGGCAGATGCAGTTTGCCTTTGTGTTTGTACCACGGCTTCACCTTTAGTTAATCACATTTAACCTACTCTGAGAGTTTAAAGCATAATAACTTTTCGTTTCATGAAGCTGGGTAATCGAACTAGAAGACAAAAGGAAACATTTTAGGTCTTTGTATTACGGTCTTATATTCGATCCTTGTGTACCCAATTTATAAATATATTTTGAGGTATATAACTGTTATTTTTGTATACAATTTCTGAACTTAACTTTTTCTTATAATATACTATGGCAAAAAATATAAAGGCACCAACAGGAAATAAAATGTCGTGCAAAAACTGGCAGGCAGAAGCTGCTATGAGGATGCTGATGAACAACCTTGATGCGGAGGTAGCGGAAAGACCCGATGACCTGATTGTTTACGGAGGAAGCGGCAAGGCAGCTCGGAACTGGGAATGCTATGAGGCAATCGTTGCGACACTGAAGACCCTTGAGAATGATGAAACGATGCTCGTGCAATCGGGAAAGCCAGTTGCCGTTTTCAAAACACACACAAACGCACCGAGAGTTATTATTTCGAATTCGCAAATTGTTCCGAAGTGGGCGACCTGGGACGAGTTCAGACGACTCGAAGGGCTCGGGCTTACAATGTACGGTCAGATGACAGCGGGTTCTTGGATTTACATTGGCACGCAGGGGATACTTCAGGGTACTTACGAGACATTTGCCGAATGCGCAAGAAAGCATTTCAATAGCGACCTGAAAGGTAAATTCGTGCTTACATGCGGACTCGGCGGAATGGGTGGTGCACAGCCGCTTGCAGCAACGCTAAACGGCGGTGCGATACTTGGCATTGACGTTGATAAATCACGAATTCAGAAAAGAATTGATACGGGTTACACTGACGTTCTTGCCAAAGACCTTGATGAAGCGTTGAAACTTATTATGGAAGCTAAGAAAAACGGGAAAGCACTCTCGGTTGGGCTTGAAGGCAATGCAGGAGAAGTTCTTCCGGAAATTTTAAAAAGAAATATTATTCCCGATGTTCTTACTGACCAGACCTCTGCTCATGATATGTTAAACGGATACGTGCCTATGGGAATGTCTTTTGAAGAAGCATTGGCACTTAGAAAATCAGACCCGAAGAAGTATCAGGAGCTTGCCCGCAAGACTGCTGTTGTTCATTGCAAGACTATGTGGGAGTTTATGAAGAAGGGTGCAATAACTTTTGATTACGGAAACAACCTGCGTGGAGAAGCAGAAGCTAACGGATTTGCACAGGCGTTTGAAATTCCGGGATTTGTACCCGAGTACATTCGTCCGCTTTTCTGCGAGGGTAAGGGTCCTTTCAGATGGGTTGCGCTTTCTGGCGACCCGAACGATATCTTTACAACGGATGATGCAATCATGGAAGCATTTCCTGATAACAAACTTCTTCACAAATGGCTGAAAGCCGCAAAAGAAAAGGTGCACTTTCAGGGGCTGCCTTCAAGGATATGCTGGTTGGGCTACGGCGACAGAGCAAAGGCTGGACTTATTTTCAATGAACTTGTAAGAACAGGAAAAGTAAAAGCACCAATAGTAATAGGTCGCGACCATCTTGACTGCGGAAGCGTGGCGTCGCCAAACCGCGAAACAGAAAAGATGATGGACGGTTCGGATGCCATTGCAGACTGGCCTGTGCTGAACTTTGCGCTTCACAACATAGGCGGTGCAAGCTGGGTTTCGCTTCATCACGGAGGCGGTGTGGGAATCGGAAATTCAATACATTCGGGAATGGTGATTGTTGCAGACGGAACGGAAAATGCAAAGACACGGCTTGAAAGATGCCTGACTTATGATCCTGCAATGGGTATAGTAAGACATGCAGATGCAGGATACGAGCAGGCAAAAGATGAAATGAGGAAGTTCGGTATCAGAATTCCGATGATAAAGTAAATATTATTTCATTTGATATATAAAATAATAAGGTCATTGCTTTTCAGGTTTAATCCCGAAACAGTTCATAACCTGATTTTCGGGACTTTACCTCTTTTCAGATGGTCATTCCCTATGTTGAGACCTTTCTATTCATTCGAGGATGTTTCGAACAAATTTACGATTAGAGATTTAAGATTCAGGAACAGGCTCGGCGTTGCTGCAGGACTTGATAAAAACGGTGACCTGATTGAGTTCTGGGATGTGGTAGGTTTTTCACACGTTGAGGTTGGGACAGTAACTCCCCTTCCTCAGCCGGGAAATCCAAAGCCGCGTCTTTTCAGGCTTATTAAGGATGAGGGAATAATAAACCGAATGGGGTTTAATAATGAAGGTGCGGAGAAATTAAAAGAGAAAATTTTTAAAGCAAAGAAGAATACGAGAAAGGATTTTATTGTTGGTGTCAACATTGGAAAGAACAAAGATACACCTATTGAAAAGGCAGCGGAAGATTACATAAAATGCCTTGATGTACTTTATGAGGCGGGCGATTACTTCACAATTAATATATCCTCCCCAAACACGGAAGGTCTGCGTACACTGCAGAGTGATAAGCATTTAAACAACCTGCTGTTTGAAATTATAATGAAGCGAAATGAGATTGTAAAATCAAAAAAACTTCCCGAGAAATGCATATTTCTAAAGATTGCACCCGATTTGAATGATGATGAGATAGAAACAATATATAATGCCGCAACGTATTACGGACTTGACGGTATCATAGCAACAAACACAACTCTTTCAAGAGAAAATCTATTAACACAAATTGTAGAAGATGGCGGACTGAGCGGCAAACCTGTAAAGGCAATTTCGGATATCGTTTTAAAGAAACTTAATGAACTTAATGAAGGAAAAAAGGATTTTGTTTTAATAGGTGTCGGTGGAGTTTTTAATAAATCTGATTACAAAGATAAGATGATACTTGGCGCTGAGATAGTACAAATTTATACCGGATTAATTTATGAAGGATTCGGCATCACAAATAAAATATTAAAATAAGAATGGACGCACCCGTAACTTATACATTACTATTCGCTAACATTGCTATTTATGTATGGATAAAATACATGAGGCCCGAATTCTTTGAAAAGTTTGCAGAGTGGCCGTATGAGATAGTCAATCATCATAAATACTATCAAGTAGTGACGTCTGCATTCCTGCATGCAGACCTTATGCACATTGCCTTTAACATGTTTACTCTCTTTTCGTTCGGAACCGTACTGGAAGGAATGTTTGTTATGAACTTCGGGCAGGTTTTAGGGAGTCTTTACTTCTTTTTAATTTACTTTATAAGTTTACTGTCAGGCTCACTGTTAACACTGGTTTTTAATTATAAGAATCCGAATTACGTTGCAGTTGGCGCTTCGGGGGCAATCTCGGGAATTATATTTTCCTATGTGCTCTTTTTTCCGTTCAGCAAATTGCTTGTATTTTTCATACCTATGCCGGCTTTTCTTTTTGCATTCGTGTACGTAGGGGTATCAATTTACGGAGTTAAAAATAAGTTTGGTAACATAGGACATGAGGCACATTTAGGCGGAGCGTTTGGAGGAGTACTGGCTACATTTATACTGATAGAAGGTGCGTTTAAATTCTTTCTAACACACTTCAGTTAGTTGTAACCTCGCTTAAGTACTGCCTTTTCAAGAAAAGTAAACAGGATTATCGCAGCAACTATACCGCCAAAATAAAGGAGTATGTTTTCCGTGAATGAAATTCCTATGAGCGAATAGAGCCGTTGATTTATGTTATCAAACATACTTGTTAATACAGAAAACACCCCTTCTCTTTCACCGTTTTCACTTGCACCCGAACCGAGTAAAACCAGCAGGGCTATTCCTGAAGTTATAACTGCACCCGCGATAGAAATAATTAAAATATTAAGATAACCGAATGTTCTTTTATCTTCTTTCTTGAATACTTTAGTGAGTTCTATTTCTTTCATCAGGTTCTCCGTAAAGTTGGTGCCTGTTTTTTCAAGCAGCGCCCCTTCAAAGCTTTTATCAATAAACCTGTTTATATTATTATTGTTTTCCATAATCAAACCTTAATATATTCTAACAATTCTTCTTTATTAAAATGCCTGAACAGCAGCTCTTTCATTTTCTCTTTTGCCCTGAATATTCTGTTCTTTACGGTACCAACGGGTATCTTTAGAATAACCGATATTTCCTCGTGCGAGAGGTCGTTAAGAAAGAACATGTTAAGTATTACCGAGTACTGCTCCGGTATGGCATTTATATACTGATTTATAATATTTTTAATTTCTGATTCTGTAACTCTCTTATCTGTTGAATATTCTGCCGTGTTAACCTGATTCTTGTCAATCTTTGTCTCAAAATTAAAACTGAGTTCATCACCTTCGTTGTAGTTTGAATCGTTTATTTCGATTGATGTTATGTTGAAACTTCTTACGTTGTACTTTCTGTAAAGGTCAATAGCCGAGTTGTAAACAATTGAATAAAAGTATGTAGAGAATTTTGATTTCGCCTCGTAGTTTCCGTTAATAATCGCTTTGTACAATTTCATAAAAGCATCCTGAAGTGAATCTTCGGCTTCTTCCCTGTTTTTAAGTATCTTCATAGTCAGGGAAAAAGCCTTATCCTTGTAAGCATTAGCAATCTCTGCAAAAAGTTGTGATTCTCCATTTTGTATTCGTTTTACTATATCGAGGTTGACTTCCACTTCAATCAGTTACTTTTTATCAATCGTAATTCTGCCGTTAGTTGTTTCTAATTTAACTCTTTCATCACCATTACCAAGCGAACCTTTAAACTCATTCTTTCTTTCAGTGGTATTGGTAAACTCGATATCGTTATGGTTTATTTTTCCGTTTTTCGTCTGAACATCAAATAATCCTGAGAATTTATCCCCTACTGCAAGTTTGATACTTCCGTTTGTTGTTCTGAAATCAATGCTTTTTGTAGAATCAAGTTCTGCGCTAATATTTCCGTTTGTTAATTCAATTTTTATATTGCCGTAAACATTTTTAACCTTAATACTTCCGTTTGTAAGGTCGGCAGAAACATTGTTGTTGAAATCCCTGAGGTCAACCTTGCCGTTTGTGCATTCAACTTCTATTTCAATTCCAGCAGGAACATAGATAGTATAGATTGTCTCTCCTGAGTTAAAATCCCACTGAATTCGAAAACCGGATTTTTCTCTTACATTGGTTGCTGAAAGAAATATGGTTCTACCGGTTGTATCAATATTTAACATTACATCTTCAACTGGTTTATCAAGTTCTTTCTTCGTTAAATTTTTTGTTACTTCTGCTTTAATTATAATCAAACTGTCATTCTCGTTTTTTCTAACATTGACAGTTCCATTCGGATTATCAACAATAAGTTTTTGGTAATCAGCAGAATTAAAAACAAGTTCTTTCGTTATGGTCTTTGGATACCTTTTTTTCATTAGATTGCATCCCTGAAATACAATAAGCATTACTGTAATGATCACAATTAAGGCAATCCAGACGAAGTATTTATTATTGTTCTTCATGTCAGTCTGCATTAATTGTTAGTAATATTTTGTTTCTTCGATGCATCATCGCTGAGCTTTCCGCGAACCAATAAATAATAGACAACGAATCCAAGACCTATTGAAAGCATTATAAGTCCGAATGTAACGCCGTCATTAAAGTCGTATAATTCCTGAAGTACGTTTGCGGTAAAAATACCAGCTCCGAGAAATAGGAAGAGAATACCCCATTTTAATGCTCCGTATGGATTTCTGGGTCTCTTTTCTGATTCGGAGAAGAATTTTCTTGCTTCTTCGGGAGTAAAGCCCTTTTCAATTAGCCTCATTTTTTCCCTGTGTTTTGTGTAAATAATCCAGAAAACAAGAAGCAAAGGTAATCCGATTGTAAATAGTATCCCGAATATGGGAACTAAAATTTCCGAAAGATCATGTCCTGTCATTTTAAAACTCCTTTCATGTTTTCTGTTTGAGACGTGTTACGGCACCAAAAGGTTTCATATCACTCAAAGGATTTTATGTAGTTAATATTCCACTTCTCAACTTTTGAGAGCCTTTTATCTACGTTATAATATCTCGGGTCATACCAGGATTTGCTTTCAAAATGATTCTTAATACTCATGTTTGAAGTGAAAATATAACCATGTCTGGCATAAATTTCATTCCGCATAACACTAAGTTCCCATTTTGAGCGGCCAGAAATATCATTATAATTCAAATATCTAAGAGAACCTTCAGGATAACTTCCCGGGGTACCGTAATTATTTCTTTCAACTCTTGTGTTCTGGTTTGAAGAAGTGTTTCTGCGGGTATCTTCTCGTGATTCGTTTTTGTTCTTTTCTATATCAAGCTCTTTTTCTTTCAACTCAAGTTCCTTTTCCTTCAGTTCAAGTTCTTTCTTTCTGAGCTCATTATCCGAGTTTGATTTGTCGGGAGGCAGCTCCTGGTTTTCTGTAGTAACCTGTTCCTTTTTGTCTGAATCCGTTTTCTTATCGTCCTGAAGCAATGATTTGATTTTATTGCATCCGGCAAAAAGGAATAAAAGTAGAGTAAAAATAATAATCTTTTTCATAATATATTATTTTAGTTTTTGATTGGATAGACCTCATTCAAATTTAAAGTTAATGTCTTGTAAAATCAAGTAATAATGGAAAAGGTCATCGAATGATGACCTTTGGTATAAGCTATATAATTAATAGTATCAGTTTTCTGTACTCATTACAGGTTGTTTCAGATTCTTAACAAGTTCAGTATCGGTAATGACCTGCTGCTTCTTTCTTTTATTCTTTCTAAGATAAACTGTTTTATCTGTTATATGTGATTCATCTTTAGCTTCAGGATATTCATATATATTATACTTGAAGTTGCGAAGTATAATTTTGTTTTCATCTTTTGATATTACATAATTCGGAAGCATTGGTATCTTACCACCTCCACCGGGCGCATCGATTACAAACTGAGGAACAGCAAGTCCCGATATGTGTCCGCGGAGTTTATCCATAATATCGAGTCCAACGCTTAACGGCGTTCTGAAATGGTTAGCGCCTTTAGTAAGGTCGGCTTGATATATATAATATGGTCGTACTCTTATGGAAAGAAGTCCTTTCATCAGTTCTCTCATAGTATCAGCATTGTCATTAACCCCTTTCATTAATACAGACTGATTACCAACCGGGCATCCGGCATCAACCAACATTGCACATGCTTTTTTACTCTCTTCTGTAATTTCCCAAGGATGATTGAAGTGAGTATTAATATAAATAGGATGATACTTCTTCAGCATATTCACGAGTTTAGGTGTTATTCTTTGCGGAAGGACGCATGGCATTTTTGTACCAAGCCGAATAATTTGTATATGCTTTATTTCACGAAGACGCACAAGGATTTTTTCAAGCATAGCATCAGTCAGCATTAACGGGTCACCGCCGGAAAGAATAACATCGCTGATTTCTGTATGCTGTTCGAGGTAGTTGAAAGCAGATTCAAAAGTTCTCATAGATATTTTATGCGAGTCGCCGACTTTACGCTTACGGGTGCAGAACCTGCAGTAGAGTCCGCATTGCGAAGTCACGAGAAAGAGAGCTCTATCAGGATATCTATGAGTAATGTTCGGAACAGGACTCATATCATCTTCGTTCAATGGGTCCTCCGGAGCATCGATATCTTCAAGCTCAACTTCGTCAGGAACACACTGACGCCAGATGGGATCATTTGGTTCTCTGATAAGGGATAAGTAGTACGGGTTAATCCTTGCCTGAAAGAATTTATCAAGCTTAGATGCAACCTCGTGCTTAATCCCAAATTTCTCGACGAGCTGGTCAACAGAATGAACACTGTCGCGAATCATTTGTTGCCAAAGTTCCATAAAGTTTTCCTTATATTAGTTTTTAAATAATTTAAACTCTTATTCAGAGATACTTTCCGTAAATAACCAGAGAATCCCCTACGTTGTAAAAATCCTTTATTTCAACAAACTCTTTGTATAAGTTTTTAAGGTAAAACTTTCTTTCTTTCTCATAAGAAGGTTTACCGCTTGTTTCTATTAAGATTAATCTTACCGATTTCTCTTTTAAATAATTTTCTATGTAATTTATCAGTTTACTGCCAACACCTTTTGATTGTACGTTCGGATTAACCGCAATCCAGTAAAGGTCGTAAGTGCCTACTGTTAAAGGTCTTGGACCAACGCATACGTAGCCATTAATATCTTTGTCCTCGGCTTCATCGACAAATATTTCATAATCCTTTTGAGCGGGGTCGTTAATGTAAACATCTACAAGTTCCATAGCAATCTTTATCTCATCTGGATTAAAGTTATTCGTATCTACGAGTATTTTCTCAATTTTGTTTCTGTCAGTATTTATAAATTTGCGTATCATTAAACTAATTCTTTTCTGCAAATATTCTTTGCCATCTTTCCCAGGCAAAATCAATTACGTTTGAAATAAGCTGTTCATAAGACCAGCCGTATGCTTTTCCGCTGCGAGTAAAACCTGTATCTTCATCTACGTCAGATGAGATATCCGGATTGGGATTTAATTCAAGAACATAAGGAACACCGTCTTTAACCCTGAAATCAACTCGTGCATAATCGGATGCACCAACGAGGTGATAAACAGTCCTTGCCGTCTTTTGAATCAATGCTTCTAGTTCGGGAGACATATTCTTTGCCGGACACACAGCTTTTGTACCTGCAAACTCAACAGTGTTATACATCCATTTGCTGTTGTAGCTCACAATCTTCGGAAGGTCTGCAGGCAATGCAGAGAAGTCAATTTCCGAGATAGGAAATACTATCAAGTCGTTGATATCTTTGACTACATTTCCGATAACGCTAACGTTTATTTCACGACCGTCTATAAACTGTTCAACTAATGCGGGCTGCTTATGTTTATCGAGTACAAACTCTATTCTATTTTTTAGTTGGGTTTCGTCGTGAACGATAGAATTATTCTCTATGCCTATGCTTGCATCTTCTCGGGATGGTTTTACTATTAATGGATATTTATCTTTAAGCTTTGAATAACCTTCTTCGTTTAGCTTTGAAGGACTTGTGGAAATAAAATGTAATGCTGTTGGTATATCGTAATAATTAAGTATCTCTTTTACACGTGCTTTATTTAAAGCAAGACCGAGAGTTAATGCACGCGAGCCGGTATAAGGAATCTTGAGTATTTCAAACAGCGCGGCTATTGTCATTTCCTGAGTAGGGTCGCCGTCGAGTGATTCGCAAAGATTGAAAATAATATCGGGTCTGTTATTGCGAAGCTCATCAATTAGTTTGTAAGGGTCGAGAGCGACAGGAACAATTTTTGTATCGTGGTTGCTTGTTTTAAGAGCACGCTGAACAGATTTCATTTCATCGAGAACGCCATATTCGCTCATATCTATTGCTTCATCGACTTTATCTATATCAGTAACACCGTCATCCCAGATGCGGTCTTTTGTGTATTGCAGCGGGTCGTTATATAATATGCTAACTTTCATTTAATATACTGAGTATCTTTTAACTGCTTCATTTAATACTGTGTTTAACATCGTATTGTAATCCATGCCTGCATGCCTTGCGGACTTTGGATAACAGGAATTGTCCTGAGGATTAGGAAGAATACCGGGCAAAGGATTAATCTCAATAACGTTTGGAACATTGTTTTCATCAAGACGAATATCAATACGAGCCCAGTCTTTAAGTCGAAGGACATTAAATGTATCTTTACAAACTTTTTCAATACTCTCATAAATGTTTTTATCTATTTCAGCAGGACATTTAAAAATATCGAGCTGGTTTTCGCGAGTATCGAAGAACCATTTTACTTCGTAAGAATATATTTTATTAAAGCCCTCAGGAACTGTATCAAGATTTATTTCCACAATTGGCAATACTCTTACATCATCACCATTACCGAGCATTGCAACGGTAAACTCCTTGCCAGAGATATAATCCTCAACGAGTGCGGGTTGATTGTAGCTTTCTTTAATTCTTGAAATCTCACTATTTAATTCGGTGAGACTATTAACAAGGGATGAGTCATAAATACCTTTTGAGGAGCCTTCATGCAAAGGTTTCACAAACTTGGGGTATTTAAATCCAGAATCATTCTTTATAGTTTTATCAGTAATGAAGAATTTCGCATTAGGAATGTTGTAGTAAGAAAGTATTTCTTTGCAGCGGGACTTATCGTGGCAGACACCTATTGTGATTGAATCGCTGCCTGTATGTTTAATGCCGAGCATTTCGAGCATTGCGGGTATTTGCGACTCTCGTGAAGCACCGTTAGATCCTTCTGCAACATTAAAAACAAAATCAGGCTTAAGGTTTCTGAGTTTCTTGTAAGCATCCTCATTAGCTTCGACAAGTTCAACAGTATGCCCATGTGATTCAAAAGCATTGCGAATAGCATCGATAGTTTCCATTGAATCCCATTCAGCATAAGTATCGTCAAGACGTTCGGGATAATTCTCAACAAGGTTACGGTTAATGTATTTTGCCGCATTCCCCGAAATGCCTGTCTGCTCTATGTTTCCGCCGTTATCGTTTTTAACGTTGTATGTAAGTGCTAATCTCAAAAATATTTACAATTAATCAAAATAATTTTAAACAAATATAACATTATAACTTTAATAGTCAATATTTATTATTAACACATGGTGTAATATATAGAGTAATTGCTGATAAGATTTTTGTATCGAAATCGTGGATTGTCTTGCGGAACTTTTACTGTTGATTTTATGTCTTTATATATATAACTTGCTAATAGCAACTAATATTAAACTAAATAAAGAATGAAAAAGGTAAATTATATAATAACGACAGTATTACTGGTTACAGGATTCGGGATGTTTACCTCCTGCTCTAAGGAAGGAAACACACAAACCGGAGATAAGAATACTGTAAACACAACAAGTTTAAATAATCAAAAGGATAAAAAAGGTAAGATGGAACATTTAACAGCAGCAACATTTAAGTCAAAAGTATTTAATTACGAAACGAATAAAGACTGGAAGTTTGAGGGTGACAAGCCCGCAATAATAGACTTCTATGCAGACTGGTGTGGACCGTGCAAGATGGTAGCCCCTGTGCTGGAAGAGCTTGCGACAGAATATGACGGCAAGGTAGATATATACAAGGTTGACACCGAAGTCGAGCAAGAGCTTGCAGCAGTTTTTGGAATAAGAAGCATTCCTTCGATTTTGTTTATTCCTAAAGATGGGCAGCCGCAGATGTCGGCAGGAGCAATGCCTAAAGAGGGTTTTGTACAAGCGATAAATGAGATATTGCTTCCTTCAAACAATTAGTGATTGTTTTTCATGGCTGATATATATCCGTTATGTTCTCAATGAAGCGGGTTTACGAAAAGTGAATCCGCTTCATTTATTATGACCTGAAGAAAGTGGCATCGACCTGCAGGACTCTTCCTGTTTTCTTATTGACGAAAGCCGGCTGGATACCATATAATTCAAAACCACAGGAAAGAATTCTTTCATACAATTCCTTAAATAGAACCTGTCCATCATAAAGTTTTACAAGAGACATTTCCAAATAAAAACCTTTGATTTTGGACATGGAATTGACGGCACCGTTCAGAACTTTATCTTCATAGCCCTGTGTATCAATTTTGACTAAAATGTTTTTACATCCTGAAGAATACTTATCGAAAACAGAATCAAGTTTATATACATTTGCTTTTTCAGTTCCTACATATTTGGATTTGGGGGCGGCGGTCTCATGTTCTTCAAGCATAGTAAGAGCCGAGCTGCTTATGGAGTTTTCGGATATATGCATTTCTATTTCACCGTCTTCTTCACCTATGGCACAACGTTCAGCAGGAGTCCAGTCAGGGTAGGATTTACTGTTTGCTGACAGGGCTTCATAAGCACTTTTAAGAGGTTCAAAAGAAACCATCTTTCCTTTGTAGCCAAGTTTATAAATCAGCTCGCCGAACTGCCCTGTATTGGCACCTATATCGAATATCATGTCAACATTGTTATTATGTAACTGCTTAACAAGAATCTCTTCATCAGTCATTTTTACATCTACTCCAAACTTATTGCCAATTTTTCTTAAAGCCATTTCAGACTTAATCTTATACAGTTTTAGTTTTGACATATTATAATAATTTTCTTCTTTTAATGATATAAACAGTGAATTTTAAAGATAGTTTAACATGATTTAAAATGACGCTTATGCAACTGAAATGAGTGCAGAGCATACGGAATCTTTCTTTTAAAGATTTAATTGTGTACTGCCGAGAATAGCCGCCGATTAAGAACTTAGACAGGGTAAGTTTTGTGTTTACAACTTTAGTGCATTTTTTAAGAAGTTTGATTGCCCAGTCTATATCGGCGACAAACCTATAATTAATATCATACTCTTCGCAAAGATTTCGCTTTGCAATCATAGACTGATGAGACACAAGCATACCGTCAATCATTTTTTTCCAGTTGAGCTCTTTGGGAGGAATCTTCAGGGTACGGTTACCATAGCTTTGTCCGGTTTCATCAACCATCTCTGTATCGCCGTAATACAAGTCGGCGTCAGTAAATTCAGAGAATACTTTATTAAGAATATCATCTTCGGTGGGTATATCGCCAGCGTTTATGAACCAGACATAATCTCCCGTAGAGACCTTAAGTCCTTTATTCATAGCGTCATAAATGCCTTTGTCTTTTTCGCTTACTAAATAACTGATGACATCTTTGTTTGAATTAATAACATCGAGAGTGCCATCGGTAGAAGCACCGTCAATAATAACGTATTCGAGATTATCATACTTCTGACAACGGACAGCATTAATTGTTTTGAGGAGGTTCTCTTTATTGTTAAAAACAACTGTAATGATGCTAACTTTTGGTTTTGGGTTAAAGTTGTTCATTTAAGATAAAACCTCCCTGTAGAAGTTATATGTTTCTTCGGCACATTTATCCCAAGAGAATAGCTTTTCTCTATCGTACCCTTTTTGAATTAAATCGTTACGAATAATTGCATCGTTTATAATGGTATCAATACAAGAGGAAAGTTCATCGGGAGAATCGGGATTGAAGTACAGACCTGCATTGCCGCCAATTTCGGGTAAAGAACCAACGTTTGATGCAACGATAGGACAGCCATAGTACATGGCTTCAAGCAGGGGTATTCCGAAACCCTCATATTTAGAGGGGTAAACGAATGCGGCTGCATATTTGTAGAGGTTAGCCATTTTCTTATCATTTGCTCCGACCTGCACGAATGTGTTTTGAAGTCCGGCCTTGGAAATCATTTCCGATTCGGCTTTTGTGAATGCACCTCCACCGCAGCAAATGAGTTTATATTTATTATTGAGGGCTTTATTAACTTCAAACAGTTTTATCATGACAGAAAAATTCTTGTAGCTTCTTCTGTCGCCGACGTAGAGAATGTAGTTGCCATCTATGATTGACTTCTCGTTAATATCATATTTAAGAGAATTTGCGAGATATATAACTTTAATCTTTTTGTTTTTAAGGTCATACATATCTTCAAGGTCTTTGCGGGTTGATTCAGAGATACAAATAACACCGTCAGCTTTATCGATTGCAATTTTCTTAAGTTTTGCAGACCTATCAAGTTTCGAGAAGTTTTCGGAGAACTTATCGTGAGTAAAGTCATAGACGGTGACGATTCGTTTATGTTCATTACTTACGTTTATATCACCGAAGTAAGTTTGGTGCATTATATCAAAATTCTGTTTTGCGGCAAACCTTTCAAAGAGAGGTTTCTGCAGAGTAATGGACAGAAGTTTAGTTTTGGGAATGTGCTTTATTTTAGAGCCGTAAAACACTGAAAACTTATCGGAATAATTTTCGAGACCATATTCATTTATAAACCTTCCCATATTGAGAAGGACCTGAGTATTAAATCCCGGCATCCTTCTTATTAATTCAAAATAATAGCGGGAGACACCTCCGTATTTTTGAATCAGGAATATTTCATTATCGTAGAGAATTCTCATTCAACGTATATTCTTGCAGTAAATAAGTAAAAGAGATAATTTACTAAAAACAAAAATAGCAGAAAATCTAATTAGTAATGCGGGGGGAAAATTGTTCGAAAATTACCGAATGACGAGAAGGGATGATTCGCACCTGATTAAGGAGGGAGGAAGAACCGAGTAAGGACTAATTAAAATTTTTTTAGAGTGAATATGGAGTGGATTTAGAGTGGGTTTAGAGTGGATTTTAAAATATAGGTGTTTATGTGGGCGATTAGCTGTTTTTAATGTTTTAGGTAATAAACAGCTGATTGTGTGTCCAACTTTATGAAGATAATATAATTTTTTGTGATTGTCAAGAGGTCTTTACTTTTTATTTCCTGTATTATAATATGCAGATGAAGAAGGATTTTTAGAGGGAAAAGGAATTATCGGCGAGTATTTATTAGTAAATTTTTGAAAGACGCACAAACAAAGAAAAAACATATAAAAAATTTCAACGCAAGGATCGCAAAGATGTACATAGGACGCAAAGAATGTAAAGGTTCTCTGCCAAAAAGAAGACAGATCTGCGACTCGAGTGCGAAGAACAATTTGTTAAGCTTTAAAATGACATATAACTATGAGGAAAAGGATTAACGAAGATTTTTTTGTTTGTAATCGGGTAAGTGCGATTTATAGTTTTTATAATGTTTAAAATTAATACTTTGTTAGTTAACTTTAACAATTAAACTATTTTAAATTAATATGAAACTTACAAAGTATTTGTTATCAGTAGTTGTAATACTTTTCGTAGCGTCTTCATTTTCGGGATGCGGTTACAACTCATTAGTATCTTCAGAGGAGACGATAAGTTCAGCATGGGCTCAAGTAGAGAACCAATATCAGAGAAGGGCAGACCTTATACCGAATCTTGTACAGACGGTTCAGGGTGCGGCAGATTTTGAAAAAAGTGTACTGACAGAAGTAACAGAAATGAGAAGCAGAGTCGGACAGGTGAAGCTAAGCGCTGAAGACCTAAACGACCCAGAGAAATTTGCAAAGTACCAGCAGGCACAGGACGGGCTTTCATCGGCGTTATCGAGACTGCTTGTTGTTACGGAAAACTACCCACAATTAAGAGCGAACGAGAATTTTCTTCAGCTTCAATCACAGCTTGAGGGAACAGAGAACAGGATATCAGTAGAGAGAAAGAAGTTTAACGAAGCAGTACAGGCATTCAACACTCAGGTCAGAAGTTTTCCAACGATAATAACAGCGAAGATTTTCGGGTTTAAAGAAAAGCCGTACTTCAAAGGCAAGGAAGGCAGCGAGAATGCACCTGGCGTAGACTTTGATTTTAATAAGAAGGAAAAGAAATAGATTTAATATATAATATAAATTAAACAAAGAAGTTATGCAGGCGGTAATAATGGCAGGCGGGTTTGGGACAAGGTTAAGACCCTTGACGAACAGCATACCGAAACCAATGGTTCCGATTGTTAATGTTCCAATGCTTGAGCATGTTATAACACTGCTTAAGAAGCATGACATTACTGACTTCGTGATGCTGCTTTATTACCAGCCTGAAATTATAAGAAGATATTTTGATGACGGTTCCCAGTTCGGAGTAAGCATAAATTATGTACTGCCCGACAAAGATTACGGAACGGCGGGTGCAGTAAAGCTTTCCGAGAAATACATAAAAGATGATTTCTTAGTAATAAGCGGAGATGTGCTGACAGATTTTGACCTTGGAGCGATACACAAATATCACAGGGAGAAAAAATCCGTTGCTACATTATCTCTTTACAGTTCGGAGAATCCTCTACAATATGGAATTGTGCTTTCTGATAACGACGATAAGATAGTGAGGTTTCTTGAGAAGCCATCTTCATCGGAGGTTTTTTCGGATACGATAAACACGGGCATTTACTGTTTCAGCAAAGATGTGTTTCAATACATACCCGAGGGTGAAAATTATGATTTCTCAAAAGATTTATTTCCTTATCTACTGGAGTATCAGATTCCTTTGTACGGTTTTAAAAGCACGGGATACTGGAGGGATGTCGGGAATTTAGAAGAATACATATCTGCAAACCTTGATGTGCTTGCGGGAAAGCTGAGTCATATAAGTTTTAACGATACAAACGGAAGCTGCATAAGCAGTACTGCGATGATAGAGGCGAGTGCGACAGTTGAGAACTCTGTGATAGGTAATGAAGTGTTGATTGAGAAGGGAGCAGAAGTAAAAAACTCAATAATCTGGAACAATGTAATAATCCATGAGAATGCGAAAGTGCTTTATGACGTGATAGGGAAGAACTGCGAAGTCGGAGAGAACACGAGAATAAATGATTTTGTTTTTATCGGCGACAATTGTTTGATAGGAAAGAATGTGTTTATCAGTTCGAGCATAAAGATATGGGACAAGAAGACGATAGACAACAATGCAAAGATAACAAGAAGCTTAATACAGGAAGACACGTTCTTCAATGACCTTTTCACGGATTCAAGAATAACGGGGCTTTCAAACCTACAGATAAATCCAGAGTTTGCGGCAAAGCTTGGTTCAGTTTACGGAGCGTTTTTAGGACAGAACAAAAGCATGCTTGCGGGACGGGACATAGACGACATTTCAAACATGATAAAGCGTTCGATAACATCAGGTGCGTTATCGGCGGGTGTGAACGTATCGGATTTACAGGTGATACCGATTCCGATTTTACGTCAAGAGCTGAAGAGCGGGGGACATTCGGGAGGAATATTTGTGAGGAAGTCGCCGTTTGACCCGGGTTCGACGGATATAATATTTCTTGATAAAGACGGCAAGGATTTATCGAGCAGCAAGACAAAATCGATAGAGAGGTCATTTTTCAGTGAGGAATACAAGAGGGCGGATTTTTTAAACGTAGGAACACTGAAATATCCCGAAAGAACAAACTTGAAATACAAAGAGCATTTTATTGATTCATTAGACATAGAGATTATAAGGAAAAGAAAATTCAAGCTAGTACTTGATTATTCACACGGAATAACGTCAACTATATTTCCGAACATACTCGGAGAGTTCAACTGCGAGGTTGTTTCGCTTTCGGCACATCTTGACAAGGAAAGGATTACGAGAGAAGAGAATGAATTTAAGAAATCGTTTGAGAACTTCAGGTATGTAGTTAAGTCATTGAATTTTGACCTTGGTTTTATGGTAGATGCGGGCGGGGAGAAGCTCTGGCTGGCAACACATGAGGGAAGGGTTTTGAATGATTACAGATTTCTTGTGGTAGTGCTTAAGATGTTTTTGATGTCAACGCCGGGAGTAAAGAAGGTTGCCGTACCAGTACAAGCATCGAGAGAGGTTGACATGGTAGCGTCAGAATACGGGACGGAAGTGATAAGGGTGAAAGATTCACATTACAGCATGATGACAGCATGCAATGACAAGGAAGTAAGGTTTGTAGGCGGGACAAGGCGCGGCGTATTTTTCCCTGAATTTATATATGCAACAGACGGAATGTTTGCGATAGCAAAAATACTTGAGATGCAGGCAAAGATAAAAATGACTGTGGAGGATGTGGACAATCTAATACCGAACCTTATGATGAAGAAAGTAAACATACCCTGCACGAGGGAAGACAAGGGAAAGATTATGCGATTGTTTATGGAAGACACGATACAATATAAACAACAGCTGATAGACGGAGTGAAGGTGTTTTTAAACGAGACTGATACAGTACTATGCATTCCAGATAAATCAAGGAATTTAGTGCATTTAAACGTGGAGACGGACACTGAAGAAAAGACAGACCATCTTTTAAATTTATACAAGAATATAATACAAGACTATATAAGCTAATTTTAGAAATTTAATATATTTGAAATGAAAGTAAGCGATATATTATCTGAAAAGATAATAGAAGTAAATCTGGCGGTAAAAGACAAGAATGATGCCATAGCGAAGATGTTAATGCTGGCAAAAAATTCGGGCAACATATTGGATTATGAAGCAGTGAGCAAGTGCGTATTTGAGAGGGAGAAGCTGGTATCGACGGGTGTCGGCAAGGGTTTTGCTATACCTCACGGTAAATCGGATGAGATAAAGGAAATAGTTGCAGCATTTGCAATTCTAAAGGAGCCGGTAGATTTTGATTCGATTGACGGGGAACCGGTAAAGTTTGTATTTCTTTTAGTCGGAAAAGACAGCATGTTGAATTTACATATAAAATTATTGAGCAGGATATCGAGATTAATGAACAAGGATGAGTTCAGGGCGAAATTACTTTTGGCTGAGACGAAACAACAGGTGCTGAAACTCTTTGTAGAAGAAGAGCAGAGCTATCTGGATATATAGATTTTAACACCTGCTACTTTTACAAGCAGCAGGTGTTAATAAAAATCATTTGTTATGCTGAGCAAGTTCCATAAGAATTCCGTTAGTAGATTTAGGATGAAGAAATGCAATCAACATACCCTCCGCACCAACACGCGGCTGCTGGTCGATTAACTGAATACCATTTTGTTTTAGCTCTTCGAGTTTAGAAGCAACATCGGGAACGTTAAAAGAGCAATGATGAATCCCCTCGCCTCTTTTCTCTACGAATTTACCGATGGGTGAATCTTCCGAGGTGGCTTCGAGAAGTTCAATATCAAAGTTTTCAAGTCTAATTTTTCTGACGTTTACTTTTTGTTCGGCGACGTATTCCATATCACCGGCTTTGACTCCGAAGATTTTTTCGAATAGGGGGACGGAGTTTTCTAGTGATTTAACTGCTATGCCTAAATGTTCAAGTTTCATGATTGTTTGATAGGGTTAATAAAATGTTTAGTAAAAATAAGGAATTAGAATGATTAGAAAAATTCAATTAATAATGTAACAATCTATTAAGAGCGTAGGTTGTAAGAACTGATGAATTATAATTTGTACTGATTTAGAGATTAAAGCAATAAAACACCTGCTTGTGGCAGGCAGACTGACGGGCAAGGATGAGGCGGTTTACCACGAATTAAGAACTGATTTTATTACACGAAGGAAAGTGATAAAAATCAGCAAAAGAGAAGTTGAATTTTACATGTATTTTATGTTCAAATAATATTACTTTGCACGTATTCAAAAGGAATTTAATAATTTAAATCTTGCTTAAATGTTAAAAAGATTTCTACCTAAACAACCCAAATTTTTTGAACTTATCCTGAAAATTACCGAAGAATCATTCGAAGCTGCTAAACTACTTGATAAGATAGTTAGGGAGCCAGAGAACATTGAAGACATTGCTTCGCAGATACACATTATTGAGAACAAATGCGATGACTACACTCACACTGTCAAAAATGAGCTGAACGATACATTTATAACTCCGATTGACAGAGAGGATATATTTGCTATTACAAACAGTCTTGACGATGTTGTTGACGGAATAGACAGTATTGCAGCAAAGTTTAAAATGTACAAGGTTAAAACTAACTTAAAGTACGGTCCCCAACTTGCCTCTATAATACTATCTCAGACAGAGTTGCTTGTTTCAGCCGTGAGAAGCATGACTAAGAACAAGTATAGGGAAACACTGGATAAACTTATCTCGGTCAGGAATCTTGAAACTGAGGGTGATACAATATTCAGAGATTCGATAATATATCTTTTTGATAATGAAAGCGATGTGATTGAAGTGATTAAGAAGAAAGAGATTCTGGAAAAATTCGAAAAGGCAGTAGATAAATGCCAGACGGCAACACTTGCTATTGAGGGAGCATTAATCAAAAATATGTAGGATGATAGAAATTGTACTTATTGTAATATTCATAGCACTTGTATTTGATTTCTTAAACGGATTTCATGATTCAGCAAATTCTATTGCAACGATAGTATCAACACAGGTACTGACACCACAAAAAGCCGTATTATTCGCTGCTTTTTTTAATTTCGTAGCTGCATTTACATTTGATGTAGCGGTAGCAAAGACAATCGGCAAGGGGCTTGTTGATATTACTGATATAGATGCGTGGGTATTAACGGGAGGCTTACTTGGCGCTATTTTCTGGAATCTATTTACCTGGTATATCGGATTGCCTGTAAGTTCGTCGCATGCACTAATAGGAGGATACGGCGGAGCGGCTGTGATGAAATTAGGATGGGGAGTTTTAATATTACCGGGCTGGATAAAAGTGATTGCATTTATAGTTCTTGCACCAGTAATTGGTCTGGTACTTGGAGTAATAAACATGTACGTTATTACGTGGGTAGTAAAGGATATGAAACCTGTGAAGGTGGATAAAGTCTTCAGGAAGCTTCAGTTAGTATCGGCGGGATTTTACAGTCTTGGTCACGGAACGAATGATGCACAGAAGACGATGGGAATAATAGCAGGAGTTTTGTTTTCTGCTAACTTTATTGATTCATTCTATATACCTTTTTATGTGGTTCTTCTTTGTCATGCAGCAATAGCTCTCGGGACGATGTATGGCGGCTGGCGAATAGTAAAAACGATGGGGATGAAAATTACAAAACTGAAACCAATTGGGGGATTTTGTGCAGAGTTTGCGGGTGCGACAACTTTAATCGGGACAGCCATACTTGGGATACCTGTAAGTACAACGCAGACAATAACAGGAGCGATTGTGGGGGTTGGAAGCATACAAAGACTTTCGGCAGTAAGATGGGGTGTAGCCGGAAAGATAGTCTGGGCATGGGTTTTGACGATACCGCTTTCGATGTTATCGGGTGCCGGATTTTACTGGATTATTTCGCTGTTCCTTTAATTATATATTCATGAATAAGACAGTACTTATAACAGGGGCAACTTCGGGTGTCGGTAAGTCGCTTTCGAAAATATGCGCTAAAGCAGGTTATGAAGTGATTATGGTTGGGAGAAACAGGAAAAAAGCAGAGGTGGCTTTCAGAGATGTGACAAGCTGTTCAGGAAGTAAATTAGTGCGATTGTTTCTTGCAGACCTTTCCTCACTAAAAGAAATCGAGAAGCTTGCTAATGAGGTGAAATCGAATTATAAAAACCTGAATGTGCTCGTAAACAATGCAGGTTTGAGCCTTCCCAAGAGAGAACTATCGATAGATGGAATTGAAAAAGTCTTTGCCACAAATCACATAGGTTATTTTCTTCTGACAAAACTATTGCTTGATTTACTGAAATCCTCAGCACCTTCGAGAATAATAAATATTGCATCAGAGGCACATTCGGAAATTAATTTTAATGATATAATGTCGGAGAGGAATTATCATCAGTTAAGAACTTACGGCAGTTCAAAATCGGGAAACATCATGTTCACGTATGAACTTGCTGAAAAACTAAAGGGTAGTAATGTTACCGTAAATTGTCTGCATCCCGGAGTAGTAAGAACGAGAATTTATGACAACGTCCCGTTTATAACGAAGATTCTGATATCAGTGATAAAACCATTTTTTATATCGGCTGATAAGTCAGCAGAATACATATATCCTCTTGTATCGGCGGAACAATTCAGGAATGTCACGGGAAAATACTTCATAAAGGGAAAGGAAAAGTTATCAAAAGAATTTACGTTCAACAAAGAATTTCAGAAAAAATTATGGGAGATGACAGAGAATATTATTTCAGGAAGGAAGACTGAAGTATGATAAAATATATATTAATACTTATTCTAATCTTTGTATTTGCAGGATGTTCAACTCAAAAGGATTTCAAAGATACGGACAAGACAGAACCCAACGATTACAGTAAGAAGCGAGCGCTTGGAATAGATTTTTTTGCTTCGGGAAATGAACCGTTCTGGAGCGCAGAACTTGACGTTGAAGATTCGATAAGAATATTTATTGCAGGAGAAAGAACATTAAGATATCCTGCAACGACACCTGTTATCGATACCGCTGCTAATATTATTATGTATAAGTTCGATGATGAAGTAACGCTTAGCATAAAGGCAGAGGAATGCGTTAACAGCATGAGCGGTGAGAAGAATGTGTTTTCGGTAATGCTTAGCAGAAGAGATAAACGTTATACAGGCTGCGGCAGGTATATAATTGCAACCAGCAATCCGCTGATTTCAAGAGAAACACAAAGGTTAAACGATATATGGGCGATTAAGTGGATGGACGGAAAGGAAATCAGAAGGGAAGACTTTCCTGAAGGAATTCCCTACATCGAATTACATTTAAACGATGGAAAGTTTTATGGAACGACAAACTGCAACGATATATCCGGGAACATATATACGGGCGATTCATATTTATATTTTAACAACTTTTCACAGACTAAGAAATTCTGCGAAGGGAATTTTGAGAGCAGATATATAAGTTTGCTAAAGGAAGTTGACTCATGGAAACTGGAAAAGATGCAACTATCATTAAGAAGCAAAGGAAAAGAGATAATCAGGTACACCAAAATAGATTGAACGGAAATTCTTTTTACACGACAATAATTTGAAAAGATAACACAAAGCCGGTTCATCGAATGTTTCCACTAATTAAATAACAATTAGAAACTCTTCAACATAGAGAGTATATTCGGAGCTTTTAAAACCAAAGGATTTAACTTTGAGGATACTCGCTTTAAAGGCCTCGAAAGAATAAATAAATTATTGCTAGTCGTAAGCATAGCTTATTGGGGGGCATTATGACGGGTATCCGGTTTGATAATATTAATCCTCTGAAAATTTAAAACCCTGGAAGGAAGTCAATAAGTATCTTCAAGAAAGGTTTTGATTATCTATCATTCATAGTAAACAATATTTTAACTTACTTAAATGAATTTAATACACTTAGCAAATTATTGTCGTATACAGAGACGGAAATTTAGGTATAATTATTTCTCTGATTAATTTGCAGACAATTTTTTATATTGAATAAAGTAACCAAATTGAACAATGAGAATAATTTTACTTCTAATGGTTTTTGCCATACTGTATGTTACAGCAGTAAAAGCACAGGTAACAGGAAATAATATTTACGACAATGCCAGAAGAAACTATATTTCTGGCAATTTTGAAGAGGCAATTAAATATTATAATGAATATCTGAAATCGTATACAAATGATGATAAAGCTTTTTATGAGAGAGGCGTATGTTATGAATCTTTGAGGCGGTTTGATAATGCATTGAGGGACTATTCAACTGCGATTAATCTAAGCCCCGGATACCACAAGTATTATGAAAGCAGAGGATATGCTTATTTGAAGCTGAACATGCCGCAAAATTCTCTTGATGATTTCAACCGCTCAATACAGAAAAATGCGTTTAGTTCAGAGGGATACTGGGGAAGGGCAAATGCTTATACAGATTTAGGGAAATACGACATGGCACTAAAGGACATAAACTCAGCATTAAACATCGATCCTTCAAACGCAATGTATTTATACATAAGAGCGATACTATACACTACAATCGGGGATACAACGAATTTTTTCAGAGACCTTGATTTACTTTCGAATTTGTATGCAAGCTCATTTTTTTCAAATTATAAGTCACAATACGTCGTTTTGATTCTCGATAATATAAATACAAACGTTGTAAATTTAACGAGGCAAATGCTGGAATATCCTCAGGACAGTTTTATTTATTTCAGGCGAGGATTTAATTATTACTTACTAAGAAATTTTACACATGCGGAAGAAGATTTTAACAGTGCGATAAAATATTCACAAAACGTAAATTCAAAACTTGTAACACTTTCTTATAAATATATAGAAAACTGTAAGTTGTTTTCAACAGGAAATTAGATACAAAAAAGCCGTCATAAAGACGGCTTTTTGTTGATATAAAAATTTTAGTAAGTCATAGCCGGATCAATATCACATTTGACAGTCAGAACTTTCTGAGGGTTTTCAGGGTCATTGGAATAGATTATGATTGTTTTTTCCTGATGTCCTTCCCTACCCTGAGTAGTGAAGTTAACCTTAATTTCACCTGATTCATTTTTCTTGTAATCGGTCTTTTCTCCGACAGTTGCTCCCGTACAACCGCAGGAAGTCTGCACTCTTTCAATTATTAAGTTAGCATTTCCTTTGTTAGTAAACTTGAAATTGTATTGAAGTTCTGGACCTCTTGGTACTTTTCCAAAGTCATGTACATCCTCTTTGAAGACAATTTTCGGAGCTTTCAATGATGCAGTTAACTTTGAGTTGTTCAATACGAAAAATATAATCGTGACAATAACTGCCATTCCAACTACGAAATAAGTAGTTTTCCCTGTTTTTGATTCGAAAAATTTGCTCATAATATTTATTTATAAGTTAATTAATTAGTTATTCCTGTTGAAATTTCGGGTGCTTCTTCTTTCTTATCATCTCCGAACTTATACACAATGATAACAGCTGCAAGCATGAAGAAATCCTGAATTATCCTAAATATAATATCGCCTTTTGAGGAGGATTCTTCAAGTGAAAAACAACCACAGCTTATATCGAGTCCACGCACAGCTGCTGATATTAATGCTATTAAGAACATAACCAGTGAGGCACCTGCAAGAAAGGCTGAGGCTTTTTTGTAGATACCTGCAATAAGAAGCAAACCGACGATAAACTCAAGCCATGGTAAAACAATTGCAAGAAGATTAACGAAATAAATCGGCAGAAAATCATATCTCAAAATTGCTTTAGCAAAATCCGCCTGATTAAAGAGTTTACCGATTGAAGAATAAATAAAAATTAATCCGAGTAAAACTCTTAAAGTAACAACCACGTATTTATTTGATAAAAACTCTTTCATGTTTTATGGCTCTGTAGGAAATCCTTTCGAACTCCATTCTTTAATACCGCCACGATAAATATTGACACTTGTAAAGCCAAGCTTTGCAATTTCATAAGCGAGGTCAATACTAACTTCACATTTATCGCCATTACAGTAAACAACAATAAGACCGTCTTTATTGTATTTCTTCATTGTTTCGATTTTCTGGTAATAGGGTTTGTTTCTGAATTCTTCATAAGGAAGATTAATTGCTCCTTTAACATGCAAAGAATCGAACTCTTCCTTTGTTCTTGCATCGATAAATAAAGCGTTCCTATCAAAAACATTTTTTGCCAGTTCGACTGTAATATTTTCCGGTTCAATAAATCCTTCCCTGTTCATCTGTCCTTTTAAAACATTGTTGTGATTCTTGTTTGATGTTGTATCATAAGGATCATTTACAAAATCATTCAACGTCTTTTTTTGCTTTGCAGTATCGAGGGCATAAATGTTTTTATCGAGTATAATTTTAACACCGTAGGGATTTATAGCATTTGCAGTTAGTCCCAAGACAATGCTAACAGCGATGATTATTAGTATTTGTTTATAGATTTTTGCCATTAATAATTATAACCAAAATTAACAACTTTTAGTTTTATTTTTAAGGAAATAAAGCAAGAGTTTTTAATGGATTTTTTTACAAGAAATTAATCATTAAAAAGTGTATCCCCTTTCTGTTTTGAAAGATTCAGATGTTTATAAGCCAGAGGAGCAGCCACACGCCCTTTAGGAGTCCGCTTTATAAATCCTTCAATCATCAAAAACGGTTCATAGACATCTTCTACCGTACCTGCATCTTCTCCAATTGAAGCGGCAATTGTTGAAAGTCCTACGGGACCGCCATTATGTTTTGAGATAATTGTTTCGAGTATCTTTTTATCGATAGCATCAAGTCCATATTCATCAACTCCAAGAGACTCTAAAGCATACCTTGCAATATCTGTATCAATAGTACCATCACCTTTAACAATAGCAAAATCACGAGTTCTTCTAAGCAGTCTGTTTACAATCCGCGGAGTAGCACGGCTGCGTTTAGCAATTTCAGCCGCTCCCTCTTTTGTGATTTTTATTTTCAAAATACCGGCAGAACGGTTTACTATATCAATAAGATTTTCAATGGAATAATATTCCAGCCTGCATGTTATTCCAAACCTATCAAGCATTGGGGAGGATAACAAACCCTGTCTTGTCGTCGCGCCAATAAGTGTAAAACGTTCAAGTTTTATCGGGATGCTGCGTGCTGCCGGACCCTGGTCAATCATGATATCAAGCTTATACTCTTCCATAGCTGAATAAAGGAACTCTTCGACTACTTTTGGGATTCTGTGAATCTCATCAATAAATAAAATCTGATTTCTCTTAAGTTTAGTCAGCATTCCCGCAAGGTCTCCCGGTTTTTCAATTACAGGTCCTGAAGTACTTATAATATCAGTCTTCATTTCATTTGCTATTATGTTAGCGAGAGTTGTTTTACCGAGACCCGGAGGACCTGTAAAAAGAACGTGATCAAGAGATTCGCCAAGTTTCTTGGCGCTCTTGATGAATACAGATAAATTTTCTTTAATTTTCGACTGTCCAGTAAAATCCTTAAAACTTTTAGGGCGAACCTGTGAAATATAATCCCTTTCGTCGTCCGCCAGAATGTTCGGATTGTTTATTCCTTTTCTTTCTTTATTCATTTGACATAAAATATGTATAAAAATAATGTTAAATTTGAACATAAACAAAGAATTAATTTATAATTATGGAGAAACACAATCTGGTTAAAGAAGTTGAGATACTGATAGTAGCAAGAAAGATACGGTTTCTCGGGCTAATAATTCTGTTTGGAGTATTTTTAATATTTGCATCCGGGATATTTGTATCATCAACGAATATTAATCCTCATTTAGAATACCTGAATATTTCAACTTTTGTCTTTTGCCTTGCGTGCTGCGGGTTTTCAGTGCTCCTGAAAAAACTGCTTTTAAAGAAAGTCACTAATGAAAAGTTCGAAGCAAGTTATTTTAATGCTCATGTTTTACCTTTTGCTCTTTGCGACCTTGGGGGATTGTTATGCATAACAACTTCATTATTTGTAAACCAGAATTTAATATACGCTTCCGCAGGATTCCTGGTAATGATAGGAGCAGTGATTTACAATTTCCCGAGGTTTGACGACCATAAGAGAATAATAAAATAAAATTAGTAAAGTGTGTGTTTTATTTTATTAATACTAATTTTTTTGAAGAATTATATTCTTTAGAAATTAGCTGAAAAATATACACACCTGAGTTATATTTATCTGCGTTCCAGCTATACTCGTGAGTTCCTGGTATGTTGTTTCCTTCGTACAAAGTTTCAATAAGCTTTCCTGATAAATCAAAAATCCTTAATTGAACAAAAGAATTTTTAGGTGAATCAAATTTTATTTTTGTAACTGGATTAAACGGATTAGGATACGCATCGTATAATTTATACTCCTTTGGTATAGACTGTGATATAGTATTTACCCCTGTTGTAATTGATGAAAACATAAAAGTTGCCGACCATAGACTTGTTCCTACATGGTTGGATGCTTTTACGTGCCAGAAGTACGTAAGATTATTAATAAGTTTACCTTCAGGAATATTATAATAATTTGTGTCAACAGTTGCTGTATCAACAATTACGGCAAAATGAGGAACTGTTGAAATATGGATTGAATATTGTTCCGCTCCTGCAACACTGCTCCACCTAAAGGTTGTGTTTAGTGGTAAATTAATCGAATTATTTGAGGGAAAAATAAGGTTTGGAGCTGAAGGTACCGGCATACCCCCGTTTACTGTACTTAGTATAGTACCGTTGCTTCCTACTACCCAACCAGTGTCAGAATTATGGAAATAAATATCGGCAAGCCAGGGAACATATGGTATTGTCTGACCTATCCAATTTTCCCCTCCATTGGTAGTTTTTAATATTTCTCCATAACTATAGTAATTTCCACCAGATATCCATCCTGTATTATCGTTTACAAAGCAAACTGAATTAAGCCAGTTTGAAGAACCTGAATATTTTGGAATCCAGTTAATACCGCTATCTGTAGTTTTTAGTATAACACCGTTATAACCCACAATAAATCCTATTTGTGTAGATAAAAAATACATACCCTCAAGGTTCTGATTTGACCCGCTGAAATAAGGAGACCATATCGTTCCTCCGTTTGTTGTTTTCAAAACAACACCGCTGTCACCTATTACCCACCCAGAATTTGAATCAGCAAAGAAGACATTTGTAAAATTTCTTGATACACCGGAAGATTTATTTATCCAGTTTAAACCTCCATTAGTAGTGTAAAGTAATTTACCTCCTAAGCCTACCGCTGTTCCATCAGAAACTCCCGAGAAATAAATCTTCATTATCATTTGGGAACTTGAATTATATTGAATATTCCAGTTCCCCCCTCCGTTTGTTGTTTTATAAATATATGAGGTGCTGTTACCGTTTCCACCACCTACCCAGCCTGTCAGTTCATTAACAAAAAAACAGGATTGAAAACTGTTTTGAGACGACGGGGAATACACTGGAAACCATGACAGTCCTCCATTTGTAGTTTTACATATTGTATTATTCCAGCCGACAGCCCATCCAGTTCTCTGGTTTACAAACTGAATATCCCTAAGATGATTAGCAGTATTGCTGTATTGATTAAACCAACCAGTTTGAGAAAATGAAATATTGGCACATGCCAACGATACCAAAGCGATATAAATTAAACTTTTCATATTGAAAATGAATTTTGCGTTTAAAATCAGGGTAAATAATACCTACTAAATATACAATAAAAAGTTCATTTGAATTTAACGCTTTAAACAAACACCCTGTATCAATGAGTAATTTTATAAATCTATACTTTTATATTCAAGGTAATATTTACCCCCTGCAGAAAAAAACAGGAAGGAATTTCATTAATACCAGAGTTTCAATTTTACAAACACTAAATTGTTGATTCCAATTTAAATGAGTTGTGATTTTATAATAAGTGTCCTTTCCTATTATATTCTTTTAAAAATGATTATTTTTATTTATGTGATTAAAATAATATAAATAAGAATTAATACTAATACATTGGGAATTATACGTACTCAATCGATAAAAAATTCAATATTTTCATACATAGGAGTTTTACTTGGATATATAAATCTTATCCTTTTGTTTCCTAATTATTTTACAACAGAACAGTTTGGGCTAATTCAATTATTAATTATTATTGCGGAAGTGTATTCTCTCCTTTCAGCTGGAGGGCTTACAACTAGCGTAATAAGATTTTTCCCTTTTTATAAATCAGTGGATAAGCAGCATGAGGGATTTCTTATTTATGTTTTTCTAATTACATTTTCTGGATTTACAATAATATCAATATTGTATCTTATTTTTAGACCCTTGATAGTCAGTGCTTACATACAAAAATCTTCTATGTTTATTGATTATTATTTCATTCTAATCCCATTTGCTTTTTTATCTCTAGTATTCAACATTTTTGAAGTTCTAGTTCGAGCAGTGCTAAGGACAAGCTTTTCAGTATTCGTTAGGGAAGTTGTTTTGCGTATCTTGACAACAATTGGGATATTTCTTTACATCTATGGAATAATTAATTTCCACGAATTCATAATATATTATATTTCCATTTTTCTGGTGTGTGCTTTATTAATTCTTTTTCAAATTATTTTATCCCGTGAGTATTCACTTAATGTGTCATTTAAGAATCTTCATTTTTTCAAATTAGTCGAAATAACAAAGTATGGTTTCTACACACTAATATCGGGTGCAGCCATGCAGACCGGTCTCAGAATTCCCGCACTTTTGATTGGTTCAATGGTAGGATTATCAATGGTGGGAATATATAATTTGTATTATCATTTAGCATCGGTAATATATATACCATTAAGAGCTATGTCAAGAATAGCAGTCCCCATAATTGCAACTGCTTGGAAAGAAAACAATCTGAATCAAATAAGAGATATTTATGTACGTACATCTATAATTCAACTGATATTCGGCCTACTTATTTATGTTGGTGTTATTATTAATAGAAACAATCTATTTCATTTTGTAAAAAACTCAGACTATAATGTAAATTTTGTTTTCTTTCCAATAATTGGTTTGGGAATTCTTATTGATGTAGCTACCGGATTAAATTCGGACATAATATTAAATTCACCAAAATATAAATATGATTCTTTTTTTAATGTTCTATTGTTAATAATTTGCATTTCAGCGGGTTTAGTATTAATACCTGTCTTTGGAGGAATCGGTGCAGCATTGGGGTTTGTTCTAGCATATTTGTCCTTCAATTTTCTTAAATGGCTTTTCCTGTTTAGAAAGTATCAAATGCAGCCATTTAGCTATAAGCAAATAGTTATAATTATTTGCGGTGCAGTTATCTATTTAATTGGTGATAATATTCCTGTAATAGATAATATTCTTTTAGACATATTTATTAGAAGTACCATCGTGACTGTTATTTATTTTTTCTTAATGTTATTATTAAAAATATCCCCGGATTTTAATGAAAGATTTAAATTTTACAAAAATAGATTATTACACAAATAGTGGGCTTATTTTAATCCTTCACCGTAAATGCGGATGTTCCTTAGCTTTAGATGATACATCTGACCTGTACAAACGCTTGAAAATAGTTTCAGTCGAAGATAATATTTATTCTTTGTGCTGGGAGGATGAAATTTGATTTGTGTTGTTGAATTAATTTGCGACTGTCCTTCAAGATGGACAATATTTACGCTAGTATCTGCATTTATGTAGTATACTATAATTTCCGATAAGTCCCCGTCGGTATAAGAATCCTTCTCAAAAACTCCATTTGAGTAACCACTGAAATCAATAGTATCCAGAGTGAAATTTCTAATTAGATATGAAGAACAAGTTCCAACAAGACTATCAACAAGTCCCTGTTTCTGATATAGAAGGGACTGATTTCGGGATCCAATATTCTGAGGGTTTTCCGAACAGGAATTAAGAATAACAATACCCGTTAAAATGAATATTAATATAAAATTCTTCATGTTATTTATAACAAAGTTTCTGTATATAAAATCCTCAAAGAATTATGTCAGGCTGATATGTTATCTACATTCCGGCTTTTTAAGAAAATAATGAACCTTGCCGAAAAATAAGCAATGAGTCCGCCTACAGCATCGGCAACTAAATCATATACATCGGCATTCCTTGTGGGATTGTACATTTGATGAAACTCATCAGAGGCAGCATACAGCACAGTAAACAGGAAGGCAAACAAAAAAGCATTTTCCTTTATGAACTCGAACTTCCCCTGCTTACTTAAAGAGTGATGAAAAAGGAAGTACAAGATAAAGTATGCACCCGCATGCAAAATCTTATCACTGAATTTGAAGGATATACTTGAAATTGTTTCACCGGGTAGCGAAGACATTATAAATATTAACAGAAGGAACAGTATAAGTGGCAGATGATATTTTATAAACTTCATAATTTATTTTACCCGGTCCAAAGATTTAATAACTTTTAAGAAGAATATATGCAGGTTTTTTCTATATATTTTCAAACTATACTACTATTTAGTTCATATTGAATCATGTTCTTTATTACATCCTCTACGTAAAATATTGGCTTCCATCCGAGTAATTTTAAAGCCTTACCGGGATTGCCCTTGATGTACATTAATTCATCCGGTCTGAATAAGCTTTCATCAATTTCAATGTACTTCTTATAATCCAGATTCAGCTGTTCGAAAGTAATTTTTACAAACTCTTCGAGTGAAATTGCTTTGCCTGTTGCAATCACAAAATCCTCAGGCTTCTCATTTTCAAGTATCATAAACATTGCCTTAACAAAATCCGGTGCCCATCCCCAATCACGAACTATCGATATATTCCCGAGTTTGAGTATTTCATCCGAGCCCTTTGCTATTCTGCAAGCTGCTTTAATAATTTTCTTTGTTACGAATCTTTCATGCCTCAGAGGAGATTCATGATTGAACAAAATACCCGAACACGCGAAAAGATTGTATGCACTTCTATAATTTGACACCTGCCAGTATGCAGCCGATTTTGCCACTGCATACGGACTTGAGGGATGAAATGGAGTCGATTCGTCAGCATATTCGCTTTTAATATTTCCAAAACATTCGCTTGAACTTGCATTGTAGAATTTTACATTTAGTCTATGAAACCTTATTACCTCAAGAATATTAAGTGTTCCGAGACTAATACTTTCTAAAGTTTCAACTGGCTGCATAAACGAAAGTCCGACAGATGACTGTCCAGCTAAATTGAATATATAGTCTGGCTTAAGGTCCAAAATTACCTGCATTGTACTTCTGAAATCAGTAAGTGACATAGATACCAGCTTAACCCTGTCAAATATTCCAAGCTTCTTTAATCCGGAAAAGGAAGTAACTTCTGCATCTCGTGAAGAGCCGTTAACCTCAAATCCTTCCTCTATTAAAAGTCTGGAAAGGTACGAACCATCTTGTCCTGATATTCCAACTATTAAAGCCTTTTTCGCCATTTAAGAATACTGGTTTGCTTTTTAATAAATATTTTTCTTAAATTAATTATTGAATCAAAACTATCTATTACCGTATTCATAAACAATTCATTTGCTCTCATCTGACATTGCTTATAAAATATGTACAACATAATTTTTCAAAAGTTATGACTTTATCAACTTTGTCACATACGCCTGCGGCACCGTATCAAACATTCCGGATAAATTATGCTTTTTATAAAAACCAGAAGAATACTTTGCCTTTTCTGACAACACATACACAGGCTTATTAAACTTAAAAAATGTTTTTGCTATTTCCAAAGAACCTGTTTTATTAGAAAAGTACGTTTTGTTGTAAGCATCACAACCAAGCAAAGCCATGTCAGCTTTTTGAACATAATATTTAATATCTCTTTCATGAATCAGTTTTACTTTAAAGCCATAAGACTTTAAAACTTCCGCCTGTACTATTCCTTCACAACCTGGATAAGATTTGCACTGTAATACATTTACCCGGATTTCCATCTTTGAAAGTTCTTTAAATAAAGAAGTAATACTTGAACTATTGCTTATAAGTAGTACCGTTTTGTTTTCAAATTGTATTTCCTTCATTGTAGAAAGAGTCAGCTTTTTAGACGAATCCTTTAAACTTTTTCTTCTGGCAATAAGATAATTCAAAATATCCTTTTTAGGGTTACTCTTAATCTCGTGTTTTAATTCTTTTATAAATCTGTATAGAATCATCATCTCAGAATTCTTACCTTGAGTAAACGATTCTGTTTCTTTTAATATTACAGAAATAGCATTTTGCTGTTCGATATGAGTATTCCTTAAATACTTTATTGAAGCAGATATTATGTTATTCAGCATATCTTTTGAACCTAAAATGTTATTCTCCCTAATTATAAGCATCTTCTTCCTAAATTCAATAAGAGCAGTATCTATAAATGATTTCATCATGAAATTAAATACCGAATCATAAATCTTTTGATTCTCACTAAGTCTGTTCCCTGCTACATTCAGTATTTTAATTCTATTTTTAAATAACCAGTCTTGAAATTGTTTTCTTGTGGGATTAACGAGAAAAGGTTTATGATATTCTTTTACCGAATTAAGAGTTAACAAAGTCCCCGGACTTATTACTTTCCTCCTTCTGTATATTTTCCCAAATATTACAGTACCGTCAGAAACCTTTATGTTTAATATGGTTCTTTCTGTGGGATTATCTGTCTGGGTTTGCTTGAGTCCGAACTGCTTTAAAGATTTGTCATAACCATCTTCTGTTTTATAGCCTTTGGGACAGTATCCGCCCGTGTTAATATTCAGAAGCCTAGCGGCTTCCAGAGCTGCTCTGTCAGATCCTGTTTGACCTCCAGAAATAATTCTAGAAATGCTGCTTCTCATATTTTCAAGAATGTAAGATGCTTTTCAAATGCATGTAAATCAATGCTCTCTGGTAGAAACAAAAGATACAAGCTCTTTAAGAGACTCCTTTGATTCGTTGTTTGCAAAACTTTTAAGTGATGCAAGAGCCCGTTCCGAATATTCTGAAATCTTTTTTTGCGTATATTCAATACCGCCGTATTCTTCGACAAAATAATAAACTGAATCAAATTTTTTGTGGGATTCGCTTTTAATCAGTCTCATAATCTCTTTTGAATTCTTCGTCGGTGCATTTTTTAATGCTTTAAGCAGCGGTAGAGTAAATTTCTTTTCTTTTAAATCATTCCCTGTAGCTTTACCAAGGAGCTTTTTTCTGCCTGTATAATCAAGCAAGTCATCACGCAGCTGAAAAGCAATACCAAGATTTTCGCCGTATGCTGCCAAGTTGTTAATTTTATCTTTATCGTTCGATGAGCTCATTGCTCCTATCTTACAGCATGTTTTTATAAGAGATGCAGTCTTATCTGATATAACCCTGAAATATGTTTCTTCTGTTGCATCAAAGTTCCGTGCTTTCTGTATCTGAAGAAGTTCACCTTCAGACATCCTTTTAACAGCCTCGGAAGTGGCTTTTAGGAAATCCGGCTCGTTATTATCAAGCGATACAAGTAATCCCTTCGAAAGAAGAAAATCACCCATCAATACAGCAGCTTTGTTCTTCCAGACGGAATTTATTGATGCAATACCCCTTCTTGTTTTTGCATCATCAACAACATCGTCATGAATAAGTGTTGCTGTGTGAAGCAGTTCAACAAGCGTTGCTGCCACATACGTTCTTGAAGAAATCTTTCCGCAAAGTTTTGCCGATAGAAGGACAAGTATCGGTCTTACTTTTTTTCCCTTCTGTTTTAGAATATACTTTGTTATAAGGTCAACAAGTGCAACGTTTGACTTAAGCGTACCCGAAAATATTTTCTGAAACTCTCCAAGCTCACTCTTAATCGGCGATGCTATTTTGTTTAAATTCACGTCGTTTTCTTTTGAGAATATTTACAAATTAAAATACTAATTTCATACAATAACAATAACGGTACCCCCAGCATAAGCTGGCTCGTTATATCAGGACCCGGTGTTACTATTGCCGCAAGTAGCAGTATGGCAACAATCGCATGCTTTCTGTATTTCCTCATAAATTCAGGCTTCAATATACCTATCTTTGAAAGAAAGAATGAAAGCATTGGTAGTTCAAATACAATCCCTGCTGCTAAGACCATCGAAAGTACAAAACTCATGTACTCATCCGCTGATATCTTGTTCTCTATGATTGTCGAGCCGAAATTCGCAAAGAAACCAAGTGCTGCAGGAAGCATAAGATAATATGAGAATACTACTCCGCCTAAAAAACATACCGAGGTAAACATTACAACAGATGTAACATACCTTCTTTCATTAGGCTTCAGAGCCGGTTCTATAAACTTCCATATCTGGTAAATAATGTTCGGTACGCTGATAACAGCACCTCCGATGAAGATTACCTCCATGTAAATCAGAAACTGTCCGTAGGGTCTTAAGTTAATAATGGACAACGGAGGTGTCGTTTTTGTTGCGGGTGCAAACAGTATAATATTCATAATCCAGTCAATGAAAATACCTGTCAATATTGCACCAACTATAATTCCGATAAGCGCTTTTATTAATCGCCATCTTAATTCTTCAAGATGGTCGAGAAAACCCATGTCACTATTTTCTGCCATAAAGCGGATAACGAGACGATAGCGCTGCCACCGCTTCTCTTACTTCTGCTTTTATTTTATCGTCTTTCGGATTCAAAACTGTCTTATTAATCAATTCTGCTATCACTTCCATATCAGCTTCATTCATTCCCCTTGTCGTAAGAGCAGGAGTTCCAAGCCTTATACCGCTCGTTATCAGAGGACTCTTGTCATCAAAAGGTACAGAGTTCTTATTGCAGGTAATGCTAACCTCGTCTAGTGCTTCCTGTGCTGCTTTTCCCGTTATGTTCTTGTTTCTTAAATCAACAAGCATAAGATGATTATCCGTCCCCCCCGAGATTATCTTAAAGTCAAGCGATACAAGTTTATTTGCTAATGCATTCGCATTCCTTATAACCTGTTTAGCATATTCAAGAAAGTCCGGCTGCAAGGCTTCCAGAAAAGCTACTGCCTTTGCGGCTATAACATGCATCAAAGGTCCACCCTGCACTCCCGGCATAACCATTGAATCAACAAGCTCTGACATCTTTCTCACTCTACCTGATTTTGGTGCTACTTTGCCAAAAGGATTTTCATAATCCTTTCCTATCAGTATCATTCCACCTCTTGGACCTCTCAGCGTCTTGTGTGTCGTCGTTGCTACAACGTGACAGTAAGGAATAGGGTCATTAAGTAACTTCTTTGCAATCAATCCTGCAGGATGAGCAATATCAGCAAATAAAAATGCTCCTACCTTATCTGCAATCTCTCTGAACTTTTTGTAGTCAATATTCCTCGAGTATGCACTCGCACCAACAGTAATCATCTTCGGCTTCTCTTTAATAACGGCATCCATCACTAAATCATAATCAAGCATTTCTGTTTCCGGATTTATTCCGTAAGGAACAAAATTATAAAGCTGTCCTGAAAAATTTACGGGAGAACCATGAGTTAAGTGACCGCCATGTGAAAGGTCCATACCCATAACTTTATCACCCGGTTTCAGGAATGTAAAATAAACTGCCATGTTTGCAGTACTTCCCGAATGAGGCTGAACGTTTGCATATTCCGCTCCGAACAGCTCTTTTGCTCTGTCTCTAGCGAGATTCTCTGCTACGTCAACGTGCTCGCAGCCTCCGTAATATCTGTTACCCGGATACCCCTCGGCGTACTTGTTTGTTAGTGTTGAACCAAGTGCTTTCATCACCGCTTCTGATGTAAAGTTTTCAGAGGCAATCATTTCAAGCTTCTGTGCTTGACGATTTGTCTCATTTTCTATTACTTCATAAATCTTTGGATCTTTATTTATTAAGTTGTCCATAAAAATAAATTTTAATTGTTTTCTAATTTACCAAGCCGGCGTTCATGCCGCTCCCCGCCCTCGAAACGGGTGTTAATAAATATCTCAAAAAATCTTATCGCTTTTTCGTAATCAATAAAGTCTGAACCGAAACATATAACGTTGGCATTGTTGTGCTTCCTAGCCATCTCAGCCATGTTGTTATTGTTCGCATTTACAGCACGGAGTCCTTTCACCTTGTTTGCTGCTATAGATACACCGATTCCGCTTCCGCAAATTAAAACACCGTAATCAAAATCTTCTTCATTGATTGCTGTTCCGGCAAGCTTTGCATAATCAGGATAGTCAACACTTTCAGTAGATGTTGTCCCTATATCCTTGTATTCGATTTTGCTGTTATCGAAATATTTCTTTATTTGCTCTTTCAGAGGATACCCTCTGTGATCAGATCCTATTACTATTTTCATCTCTATATTAAAATTATAAATCTTCTCTTGTTGATTTTAAGAACCAAAATTCCCCAAAATTAAGTCCTAAATTAAATTTAATGTAACTGTCCTTTACTAATCCGATATCAGTATTGCCTCGCATTCCTGCTGTAACATCAAAATCAATTGCAGCCTCGTTGTTTAGAGGTACTCCAACACCAAGACTTACGGCATAATTATTAACTTGCTCGTTGTTAATCTTCATTATCGAATTATCATAAGAAAAACCGCCCCTGTAATATAAACTCTCCCAGAAAGTTTTGTCGGATTCAGGATTCGGCAGTATTTCAAATCCTGCACCTACTCTGAAATTATCCGCATATTCTCCCGGAACCAGTGAGGTCGATTTAAACTTGCTGAATTTCTGAAACATTATGTCCGATGAAATAATAAGCTGCCGGCCTATCTTTTTCGATATGCCAAATCCGTAACTCTCCGGCATTTCTACATCTGGATACGTTGTGTTAGTAGTATCAAAACCGAGAGTTGATAAACTTATCTTGTCGACGTATGACGTTAGTTTGTAGTTTGTCTGGAAGTAAAAACCAATGTTAAGGTTATCAAATATAACACTTTTCGGAAATATATAACCGAACTCAAGAACTGCGCCTCCCTTGAAATAACTTCCCTTAAGGTCGTTTTCTGTTTTTATGTATGTATTTAAAGTTGTTGATGTATTAAAATTAAAAAACGATAGTTCTTTTACGTTTCCAAATGTATAATCAAACTCGGCACCAAGACTTAAAAACCTGAAAGGTTTTCCTGCCGCACCAAAGTTTATTCTCGAAAGCCCACCAAGTCCCGCAAACGTTTCCGTAAAAGTTGTTCCTGCTTGATCGACTATTCCCGATATTTTATACTGAACCGTTGACACTGGATTAAATCCAAACAGCAATACCATTCCGTAATTATCCCAAACCGGCACCCCAATATTAAATCCTGTTACGTTTGCGTCCGACATTGAAACAGACTTCTCATCGTTTGAAGTTTTTAGCAGAAGTCCCGACACGCCTAATGTCACGAGTGTATTCCTTAAGTATGTGTTCGATGCAGGATTAAGGTTGTTTATGTAATTCCCGAGTAACCCTATACCCTGTATTCCCATTGCGTCAGTTCTGTGGCTTGCCGAGTACCGCATTAAACCTACACCATATGCTGAATACAAAGAGCCCATACTGAATTCTTCCTGGGCCTTTAGCAGATTCACTGCCGTAAATATTAATATGACTCCTATTATTATCTTTGTCTTTTTCATCATCTTATCCCCTCGGTGTATATCTAATTAATAGCTTGGGTCTTAAAGTCGTGTCCTGAACACCCGGTCCATAGAATACAAATCTGTCAAGATTAATCACGTTATAAATATTTCTTATCAGAACGCCATAATTTACGGCTGTTCCGTAATTCCATTTCTGAAAATAAGGAGTTAGATGGATCGAAACCGTCATGGAATCCTCAAGTAACGTTTCGTATGCTGTACCGTCATTTGTTTTTGCCAATGTATCAGTCATCATTGAGAACTGCATCGTTTTCGATGATATCGACCTCAATGATGAATTTGGCAAATCAATCTTAAGTCTCAAAAACGCATCGTTTACAATTACCCTCGGGGGAAGTTTATTAAGGTTGAAATTAATAATGCTGTTTAAACTTATTCCGTTTTGAATTACAATTCTATCCGTCGGAAAGTAAGGATTTATAACGTCAGGGAAAGAAATAGTTTCAAGCGGATACGATAAAGTATCGGTTACATTGTTTTTGTTGGCAACTATTATCACCTGCGGCGTTAAGTTTGAGACACTATTGAAATAACCTCCAAAACCTTTTATTGTATTAGAACTTGCATTAGGAACAAATGCTAATCCGTAATTCTTCTGAGCGTAATTCGTATCAGCTGCGTATTCGAGCCAGTTCTTCGCAGTTGCGTTATCAAATGGTATATAAATAGAATTCGTATCTGTTACTGTTCCGTTATAAGAACCAAGAACTGTCGTTCCTATGTTTGATTCGGAAATACTATCTTTAGTAATGGTTGTAAAATTATACTGGCTTAATATCGAATATACATTAAAACCCACTGTTCCCGTAGAATCTCTGTAATCATAAGAAGCATAATTTATCTTTATTCTCGCAGAAAGTACGGTTGCTCCTGCGTAAGAATTCGATACCCCAAGAGTTCTTACGAATGCTCTTGATGTATAAATTGCTCCGTTTTGCAAATATGAACCAACAAGTATATACGGTGATGGAAATGTGTTCACGAATTTCTTGAAGTTGTTGTTTGTTATCTGTATTGAATCCTTGTTTGAATCCAGAAGTTTTGTGCTTAGCGTATCTGATACAATAAACTCGAGCCCCAAATCATTCGGATTATTCTCGCATGACTGTATTGTTGCCAAACATGCAACAATTACAACTAAAGTTATAATTTTATTGAATATATTTGCTGTTATTCCCAAATTTTGACGTAAAATATTAATATTAAATAGATAAGATAATATAATCAATTGTTAATTTGTAGAGACTTTGTCATGACTTTTACAACCCGGTATTTACCTATTTATCCTGATTTTAAGATGTAAGAAGCAGCTTCTGAAAAGTTTGCGGATATAAAATCAATCTCTACACCTAGCTTATGGCACTCGTTAATTGTTTTTGTGCCGTATCCTGTTTTTACGAGTATCTTCTTCAAACCGGCATTCTGGGCGCATTGCATATCCACAAGCGAGTCGCCAATGAAGTATGATCTTGAAAGGTCAATGTCATATTTGTCCACTGCTTTTTCTATCATCTCTGTTCCAGGTTTTCTACAGTCGCTCGCTTTTGTGTATTCTTCAATAACTCCGTCAATATGATAAGGCGAAAAGAATACATCGTCTATTAAACATTCACCATCGTATGAAAGGAGATTGAGAAATTTTTCGTGAATGGTTTTTAGGTTTGATAAACTGAAATAACCTCTTGCAATGCCTGACTGGTTTGTTACAATAATATTCAAGAATCCCGATTCCTTTAGCTGCTTAAGAGAATCTACTACCCCGTCAAAAATGTATATGTCTTCAAGTTTTGAAAGATACCCGACATCATAGTTAAGCGTCCCGTCTCTGTCAAGAAAAACAGCCCTTTTCATGAAATCAGCGTATAAACTCTATTTCGAGGATATTAAAGTCTTATACATGTGCATGTATTTTGCTGCTGATACTTTCCACGAAAAATCCTGTGCCATTGCATTCCTTATCATCTGGTTCCATCTCTGCCTGTTCTTCCTGTAAACTCCTATCGCAGTCTGAATCGATTTAAGAAATTCGTTTGCATCAAACTTGTTAAAAAGGATTCCATTGCCGTCAGGCTTTTTATAGTCA
This sequence comes from Ignavibacteria bacterium, assembly GCA_041649015.1. Lineage (NCBI taxonomy): Bacteria > Pseudomonadati > Ignavibacteriota > Ignavibacteria > Ignavibacteria bacterium. The sequence goes on along the minus strand of JBAZNU010000003.1, from coordinate 205,907 downwards.
GTTATAGTGTCAGCTAATCCGCCTGTATTTCTCGCTACAGGAATTGTCCCATATGTAAGACTGTATAAATGCGTTAACCCGCAGGGTTCGTACTTTGATGGTGTCAGCATCATATCTGCTCCCGCTTGAATATGATGTGCAAGATCTTCGTTAAAATCAAGTACAACTATTAATTTGTTAGGATATTTTTTCTTGCTTTGAGTGAGAAACTTGTGGTACTCATCTTCTCCCGTGCCGAGTATTATCAACTGTACATCCTCTTTCATAAGCGCTGGAAGTACTTTCTTCATAAGCTCAAAACCTTTCGACTCTACAAGCCTGCTTATGAAACCAATTAATGGTACATCTTCCTTCATCTCGAAATTAAACCTGTGAAGGAGCTCTCTCTTATTTTCCCATTTTAGGGGTATTTCCTGTAATGTGTATCTATAAGTTATTATCTTGTCAAATGTAGGATGCCATGTAACTCTGTCTATTCCGTTAAGTATTCCAAATATGTCTTTTTTCCTCTTGTTTAGTACGTCATCCATACCAAAAGAAAATTCTTTATCAGTTCTTATTTCTTCCGCATATTTCTCGGAAACAGTAGTTATCTTATCTGCATAATGCAAACCTGCTTTTAAAAAATTAAACCGTCCCTTTTCAAATCCTACTTCTTTATATACCTCATCAGATAATCCCGTTTTTGTAAACGTTGAATAAGGAAAATCTCCCTGATATCCAAGATTATGAACCGTTAAAACGGTCTTAATTCCTTTGGTGTGTTCGTTATCCTTATAGACAGTCTTCAGCAATGCAGGTATAAGCGCCGTCTGCCAGTCGTTACAATGTATCACGTCTGGCTTCCATTGCAGAACTTCAAGAATCTCTATAACAGTCTTGCAAAAGAATAAAAACCTGTCGTCATTATTATCAAAATCTCTTTTTGTTCGACTGTTTAAATATATCCCTTTATTCTTGAAAAAATCATTGTTCTCCAGAAGATACATCTGTGCCTTAGTGTTTTTCCCGTGAATAAAAGAAGACTTAATACTGAACTTGTAATTCCTGTCATGCATTGATATGCTGAGATCTTTAAGTCTTTTTATCTCGTGTATCTGAAGGCGCCTTTCATCGAGCGGTCCGTATTTCGGAGTTATGATTCTGACTTCATTCCCTAAGGAATTCATCGCCTGTGGTAATGAATTTGATATATCTGCCAAACCCCCAGTTTTGGAATATGGTAATACCTCACTGGTTACAAAAAGAACGTTGTACCCTTTAGCCATCTATAAGAAATTAATTTGTTTAAAATAAACAAAATAATCAAGATATTCAATTGAAAAAAAAGGAATAACTGTTAAAAGAAATGTATATAAATAAAGGCACCTTATTAAATCACTAAATTACCCTATCCTTACTCACAGGGTTGCTACATAATGTAATTAAGAAAACTCCTTTACTTGTTCGTATTAGGATTCGATATGTTATGCATTATCCCGTACAGCTTGTCATCAAGCGCTGTGTTAATGCTCTTCAAACGGATATTTGTTGTATCCATTTCCGCTTTTATGACTATTGTCTGTACCTCGGTAAGCTCATACGTTAACTTTGAGTAATATGCCATCGCTCCGAAAAATATTGTGTTTATAATTATTACTATCGCAATAAAAGGTTTCATGTTTATTTTTTAATTGGAAACAAATTAAGTATAATATTAAATAGTTTCAATTGACTTTAAAACAGTTTTATGCGATTAATTTGTATCCGTTTAAAAATATCCATCTGGGAATACATGTAAAAAAACCTCTATTTGATAAGCATCATTTTCTTAACCTCAGAATAACTTCCTGAATTTAATTTATAAAAGTAAAGTCCGCTGGAAAGCATTGAGGCATTAAAACTAACGGCATAATTTCCTGCCTGTTTGTTTTCATTAACAAGCGTTTCCACTTCGCTTCCTTTTAAATCATAGACTGTAAGCTTTACAACTCCCGATTTAGGTAATGAGAAATTAATCTTAGTAATTGGGTTAAATGGATTTGGATAGTTCTGCTCAAGTTTAAATACAGTAGGTACTTCCATTCCGTTTTGTGATATTGATGTCAATGGCTGCAGTGATTTAAATGCATTTATTCTTCCCGCACCAAGCAATCCTACATAACCCGGATTCAAATTGTAAATACTGTCGCAGCCTGTTAAAAGTCTTGTTACAACCTGTTCTGGTGTGTAACTGGGAAACTTCGAGCATATGAGCGCAACCGTCCCTGATGTTACTGGTGCTGACATCGATGTTCCGTCAAAATATGCATAGGAATTATTGTATAACGTACTTAAAATGTTTGAACCCGGTGCACAGACATCAACAGTCGAATGATAGTTTGAAAACCAGGACTTCGTATCCGAAGATGTCGTCGATGCAACGGAAATAACGTTCTGATATGATGCAGGATACCTCGGTGAATTTACTCCCTCATTGCCCGCAGAAGCAACTGTTATAACTCCATTTGCCCATGCATTGTTAATCACAAGTTGTGTATAAGTAGATGGTGCCGTACCTCCGAAACTGCAGTTTATAACTTTTGTACCATTCTGATAGCAGTATGTAAGCCCTGCGTTTGTGTTGTAAACATAAGAATAACCGCTTCCAGTATTGTCATTATCCGCACCATGTTTACTTATAAGCAGCTTACATTTAAATCCTATTCCTGCTCCATGAACACCATTGTTGGTCACCTGCGAAGCACACCCTGATACGTGAGACCCGTGCTCGCAGTATGATGAAACAATATTCGGATCGTTATCCTCAGAAAGCGATAAATAATTTGGTCCTGCAAAATCCCAGCCCCTCCAGTCATCAATATATCCGTTCCCGTCGTTATCTATCATATCATTTGGTATCTCTGCATAATTATACTTTATGTTCGCCGTAAGATCGGGATGGTCAAGATCGCTGCCTGAATCCACTATCCCTATAACTACATTTGTATCCCCTTGCGAAATATCCCATGCCGTGTAAGCTGCTATCCTTGATAAATGGTATTGACTGGCAATATTGGGATCATTCGGAATAAAATCTGCCTCATAAACAAAATCAGGTTCTGCCCATTCAATTATGTCCTTATTCTCATCAAGTATTTTTCTCGCCGCTTCTGTCGGATCTATCTCTCCTGTGTAGTAAACAGCGAAAACTTTTGCAAGCTCTTCATCGCCTATCATCCGTTTAGCAATCACTGGATTTAAAGGATGACGCTGCTCCAGTTTTGAAACAGAAATTTCAGAAAGTGATTTATCAAGTTTTTCTATATTGAATACCTTTACTGAAAAACCGCCTGCTTCGTCCTTAAACTTAATGTTTATCATACCCTTCATGTAAAGCGCTCCGTCATTCCTCTTTATAACTACATCATTTATCATCTTGTACTTTGGTAAATATGCATCATTAAAACCCATCATTGATAATGATATTAAAAGAATTGCAGTTGCGAAATATTTTGTATTGTTCATAATGTTTAATTTAAAAAAGGGCACCCCTCAAGATGCCCCTTCATAAAAATTATTGTTAATGATTTAAGAAAATTTACTTGACAAGCATCATTCTCTTTGTTTCTGAGAAACCATTCGTGTTCAACCTGTAGAAATATATTCCACTGTTTAACCTCGAAGCATCAAAAGAAACTTCATAATTACCAGCACCCATTTCCTCACTAATCAGTGTTTCAACTTCTTTACCGATTGCGTTGTAAACCTTTAATGTTACATTTCCTGATTTAGGTAATGCAAATTTAATCGACGTTGAAGGGTTAAATGGATTTGGATAGTTCTGCGATAAACTGAATTCTGCAGGTACATTGCTGTTTATTGGTGTTATTCCTGTCGGAATTGAGTATTTAATGAATCCACCTATACCGCCGGATGCACCAAGACCTGCAAAACCAACGTTAGCAGAAAGGAACTGAATATGCTGTACCTGACCTGTTGTTGCTTCTGTCGGTAATGGCTCTCTTATCCATGATGTTCCGAGATTTGTTGTTCTGAACATCCTTGTCGTATCACCTGCAACTGTCACTCTGATGGTGTTTGAACCGTCTTTCAATGCATTCATGTTTATTACCGCAACTGTTCCCGTTGTCCATGGAGCAGTAACTGCCGTGAATGTAACACCTCCGTCTGTTGTTTTTCTTAAATCGCCTCCGCTTGAACCGACCATACCGTTTGTGTTATTTACAAATCCAACTGCTTGATAGTAACATCCACTCGAACCGCCTGTTCCTGTAACAACTGTGTTTGCCCATGAACCGAAGTATCCTGTTGATGTTCTGAAAATTTTAGCAGTTGTTGCACTTGCTACGGTGTTTGCTGAACCAATCCATACGTGTGATGAATCCGTGAAATCCCAAGCATTAATTACACCCCACTCACTCGTAGCAATAGGAGCATTAGGTGCTAACACCCATGTATTGCCGCCGTCAGATGTAATTCTGAATTGGTAAGGAACTCCAGAACCCGTCGGATCACCTGAATAAATACCGTAGTTAGTGTTGAACATGTGTATACCGTTGCTGAAAGAACCCGATACGGTTAAAACACTTGTCCAGTTGAATCCACCGTTTGTTGTTTTAAACAACGATCCGTTAGTATTTCCAACAAATGCCGTTGTAGTATCAAAAGCAAATATTGAATAACCATTTACTGAAGGTAAACCGCCATTTCTTAAAAGCCAGTTTACTCCGCCGTTTGTTGATTTGTATACTCTTGCCGCTCCACCTGAAGCATCACAAACAACCCAAATTGTGTTTGCATCCGGTACTGTAATTGAATTAACCGGTGGATTAGGCGCCGGCAAATAGCTTACAAAAGACCATTGTGCAGTCTGTGCAAAAGCTGATACTGTTACTAATATTAACAGAATTGTAAAGATCTTTTTCATTTTCTCTCCAGTTTATTTTATGAATTTTGTTATTTATTTATCTATATAAGTTTTAAAGATATAAAGATATTACTAAATATTAAATAGTAAAGCTATTCTAATTAATTATTGTTTCTTTGCTGTAATTACCCATCGCAACTTCATACGCAGACATATAACCTAACCTGCTAATATTCTCAAATAATATTGGATTTAGAGTCTCTGGTTTATCACTCGGTAAATGAAGATGTGTATAACTAAAATAAGTAACAAAGTACAAGCTTGGAATTTTCTTCTTGTGAAATGGCTCTGCATCTGCTCCGCCGCCGTTCCACGTTCTCATTATCATAGAATTTGAATTTACAGAATCAATTGAATTTGCTAACTGCCACAATATTGGTGCACTTTTTCCGTTTCCAATCTGTATACTGTCTCCGTGTCCTATACAGTCATTATTAAACATAGCCACGGTTCTTTCAATCGGCACAAGTGGATTGTCAGTGTAATACTTTGCACCGTTAAGCCCCGATTCTTCATTTGAGAATAGAATAAATAATATTGACCTCTTTGGTTTAACTCCTGATTCGATAAAAGCTCTTGCTATCTCTAAAACAGACGCAGACCCCGATGCGTTATCATTCGCTCCGGGAAAATATATTTCCCCTGCTTGTCCGCCCGCGTGGTCTAAATGTGCACCGATTATTAAGTATTCATTCCTCAAATTTTCATCGCTGCCTTCAAGAAGTCCTGCCACATTCATAGTCCTTCTCGCTTTATCATATTTTGCAGTCACTTCGAGATAAACTTTCTGTTTTGTAACAAACGATAAAGGCTTTTTTCCGTTGTCTATTTCCGTCTGTAGTTCTTTTAAATTCTTTCCTGATGAAGTAAGTATCCTGTCAACCACAGAAATATCGGCATGTATCATAGGAAAATTTTCAAGTTGCTCTCCCTCACCGTCCATCACACTGCCGATTGGCTTCTGAGGATTTTTATCATTCGGCTTTGAAACAAAAATAATTCCAACCGCTCCTTTTTCATAAGCATTCTTTGCTCTGTATCTTAATGATTGATTCCAGTTTTCTTCTCCAAATTTCCAGGATGGTGCCTGTTTAAACATTATCACAATTTTTCCCCGCACGTCAATATTTGCATACTCATCAAAGTTGTTAGCTTTATCCGAAAATCCATATCCCGTAAATACTGCTTCTGTATTAAACTTACCGGAACCCGTAAATCCTCTGCATACAAAATCATCCCCCAATTTGTAAGCATTCATCGTTCCGTCTTCATTCATCATTGCAAATATACATGGGGCAAGTATTTCATTGTACTCAACGGTAAAGTTTTGATAGTACCCTTCGTCTCCAATAGGTTTTAATCCGAGTTTTTTAAACTCCTCTGCTATAAATGCTGCGGCCTTGTAATATCCTTCACTGCCTCCAAGCCTTCCGTTTAATTCCGGTGATGATAAATATTCAACCGTCTTCATCAGATTCTCCGATTTTATTCTATCAACACCTGCATATTTTATCTCAGGTTTGTCGTTAAACCCAAAATATACAATTGAAACAAGTAATATTATTAGTACTAACCTTTTCATTTAAATTATGTTTATTCTGTTGTTATCTTTAAAAAATCCTTTTCAAGTCCTAGTTTCGGACTTTCTATTATCCGCCCTATTTCCGTTCCGTCTTTGTAAAATATAAATGTAGGTACAAGCTTTATATCAAGGTCTTTTACCTCATCGGCAATTCCCTGCCTTTGCCTGTCAACACATATAAGACGAAGGTTTGACTCGGGAAAGTTAAGCGTATCAAGAATCTTCAGAAATGGCGGAACAAACTCTTTGCTGTCTCCACACCATGTCCCAAGAATAATGGTAATGTTTAGGTTTAAGAAATCTCTGTTTACTTTATCAAGAGATCTCTGGTCAAGTTTATGTATATCATAGCTCTTATTAAACCATTCACCAAAAGCACCCTCAGTTAACAATGTGCGGGTGATTGAACCGACCAGCATCGGAGCGTTCTTTTTCTCGTCAGTTGTTAACTTATAATCTTGTGAAAACAGCATATTAGAATTTATCATTAAAATAAAAATAATTAGATATTTCATGCTCAATTGAATTTTACTTATATTAAAATATAACGTTTAAAACATTATTACAATTCTGATTGTATTAGTTTTTAAATTAAACAGGTACAGAATTACATCTCTGTACTTTTATAATAAAAATACGTTCAACAGTTATCTTATCAAACTCATTTTTCTTACTTCTGTAAAATCGCCTGCTTGTATCTTGTAATAATAAATTCCTGTCGGATATTTTGCCGCATCAAATGTTGTAAAATAATTGCCCGAAGCTTGATATTCATTCACAAGTGATGCAACTTCTTTGCCAAGTAAATCAAAAACTTTTACACTCACGTTTGTTTCTTTTGCAATTCCATATTTTATCTTAGTTACCGGATTAAATGGATTTGGGAAATTCTGAGACAGATAGAATTTAACAGGAATTTCATTGTTAATAATACCGGTAGCAAGTTTTACATAGATTCCTTTATTGGGGGCATAATTCCAGCGTCCTGAATATCCTCTATCAACAGTTGCGTATAAGGTGTCTGATCCAACAGTACTGGGAGCCGAATAGCTAAATGTAATACTCTTGGGACTTGAATATGGAATACCTCCGTTTTGATGAACTAATTCCGTACCCATTACTTTTAGCTGCTGTCCGGCAATAATTGATAATGATCCGACCTTTGCCGCTATGTCAACACCTAAATCACCGCTCCCCCCAGAGTTTGTAATTGTCAATGTATACGTGTACGTTTGACCTGCTGTTACTGTATCCGGACCAGTAATTAAACCCGAAATAACAGTGTTAAATGCGTGACAGCTGGCGCATCCACTTGTACCAGGATTCTTTTTGGTCCCGCCCGTAAAACCATTTGGATAAGCCGGTAAATCAGATACAATAAAGAAAAAGGCTGTTATTACAACAGCCGTAGTTACAAAGATGTTCTTTTTCATTTTTATTTTAAATTTGAAAATGTGATTTTAAATATAGTGTGTATTTATTATACACTTCCAGTCAATAATAATTAATATTAAGTAATTATTAAACATACAAATAATATCATTTGTAAAACTGTTAGAAGAAACTTAAATAGAATATAAAATTGCTTCCCGGTTTGTAATTATTAAGTCTCCAGCCAAAGTTCAATCTCACTACGTCCAGAACATTAGCAAGAGCAAATCCCGCCTCCAAAAACGTACCATCAGTGCTTTTAACAAAGTCATTAAGCAGTATTTTTTGGGCATCGTCAGAAATCAGACTCCGTCCTGCATTAAAGAATAGTATTAAATCAATTGTATTAAGCAAAGGTACGCTCCTTGGAAAGAATTTTCCGAAGTTGTTCTCAATGTTAAAGTATGCAAGCTGAGTTCCTGCAAATTCATTGTAATCCATCGCGGCAAATGTCATAGCATCATCAGCCGATTTAAACACATCGAAGTATAATAAATCCTGAAAAGGAACTGAGCCATTCATAAATTTAAATCCCATCTTATATGTTGGACGTATTCTTGATGAAAATTTATTAGAACCGTATACCTCAATGCTGTATTTCCTGTTATCAAAAGTGCTATTTAATAAATCTTTTGAAGCATTTTCATAAGACATCGTTATGTAAGGAAATTCAGTTATTCTGAACCTTGTGAAATCACCGTCTCCCCAGTCAATAGCCCTGTAATTGTTAGGATCAATTCTTAGGATAATACTGATTGAGCGTCTGATATCATCGTTTATTACAGGCTGCATAGAATAGCTGTTTGGTCTTTTGATAATACTGTAATCGGAATTGACCTTAGCAGAAGTTCTTTCAGCTTGCTGATACCCGAGTCCTAATGCAATCTGAGGGATAATTCCTTTAATTACATCCGCGTTGAAACCCAGATAATTGTAATAAGCATACCTGTCTTTCTTTGTACCCAGCGTGTAAAGAATGTTTAACAAATCATCCATCAGCCCCCTCTTCATAAACGGTGAGAAAAGATAACTTCCGCCTGAAAAATTAAACCGTAAGCTCCTGTCTCTTAAAAGTTGGGTTGATAAATCAAACTTAACTTTAGCTTTTTTGTCGTCAAAACCGTAACCATAATACAAAGAAGAATTTACTCTTCCGAAATCTTTAGCATAATTAAGCTTTAATCCGAGCTGATGACCTGCAACACTGTTAAACTTGTACGTTTCAAGCAGGTCGAGTTTGAAATTTTTACCGAAACTTATTCCGGTAAGCCCCAATGTTACATCCGGTTTTTCATTAATTGATTTTTCTATAACTTTGTACGCTACTTTCTCGTCAGCTGTATTTTTTATTAGTTGGTTTTTGTTCCAATATGATGTGTCTTTTTTTGCATCCCTTTCAACTTTTACTATAACATCATCCCAGATATACGGAGGAGCTTTCTCGTTTAATCTGTAATCTGAAATAATTGTAAATACATCTATCTTAACTTTTACAATTCCTGCAAATCTTCCCTCACCGAATATTTCAACATCCGTAGGCATCCAGAAATTTTTCTTTTCATTATCTTTCTCCGGAGAAAACTTTTGTCTGAAAGTAAGTTTGTTGATACCTTTTACAACCTCACTGTTTGTTTCAAGGTCAACTTTTATGAGAGCGAAGAGACTATCAATAACATATATATTTCCGAGGAACTGCGGCAAAAGTGATGATGTATTAATAACGCTTATCTTAAATACTATTGTAGAGTCTATTGATGTTGTTCCAATCAGTTTATACTCGTAGTGGTCAAAAGCATCGTCAGCAACAGGACCGGGTATTTTATTTTCACCAAGGTCAATGCTTTCATCATAGAAATTCACAATCATAGGTATTGCAAATCCCCGTATTATATTAGCAGTTTCACGTTTTGACTTAACTATTTGTTTTTCTTCATCCGGTTTTCTGAAATATCCGACAGTTTCTGATTCGAGTATCCCCAATATATTCATTCCTGTGGAATCTTTCTTCAATGATGGGTCATTGTATAGATTCAAATTAGACCTTGCCACAAATTTGGAATAAGCATCGAAGTTATATTCGTTTAAATCTCTTTTAAATATTTGTTTATATTTAATTGCTTTACGTATGATTTCATAGGCAGGGTCTTCTCCTGCTACTTCAATAACCTCTGTATAGATTTCCGTTGGATTTAGAAATATGTTTCGTTCAGAACTTTCCCCCTGAATAAAAAATGACGAGGTATCAGTAAAATATCCTATGTATGAAGTAACTAAATTGTAAGAACCCTCCTTTACGTTTAGAATAAACTCTCCTTTATCGTCTGCGTTAGTTCCGGTACCCGTTTCAATGACTTTGATTGTTGCATATCTGAGGGGTTTATTAGTTTTTGCATCGAGTATTTTTCCTGTAATTCTGTAATTCTGTGAATACACGCAAGCTGCAAAAAACAAAAACAGAATAAGTAATTTGTACTTCATATAACAGAGTCTTTAGTTTTTATTAATACGAGTTTTTTGTCTTCGATATTATACTCTTCAGGGAAATCATATTCTATAATTTCTGTTGATACTTTATTATTATGCTTTGTTAAATTTTGTATTTCGTCTAACATTTCGCCCCCTTTAATACACAGAAACAATCCATTCTTATTTAACAAATCCTTACCCCATTTATACAAGTCGGAAAGCGGAGCAACTGATTTTGAGACTATATAATCATAAGCTCTGAAATGTTTCTTATTTTTCTTCAGTTCTTCTGCCCTGCAGCAAACTGCTTTAGTATCTCCCATATTCATTCTTATTATAATATCGTCAACTACATTAATCTTCTTTTGAATGGAGTCGCATAGTGTAAGATTGATTTTGGGATATAATATCTTGAGCGGAATCCCGGGAAAGCCGCCGCCTGTACCTATATCCAGTACTTTAGTGTCCGATTTAAAATCATATTTAGTTAGGAAGAAAATTGAATTTAATACAATATTTTCAATCGACGTATTCTTTCTTGATATCACGTTTACTCTTGAATTCCATTCGAGAATTAATTTATTGTACAAACAAGTATCTTTGTATCTCTGTTCGTCAGCTAATTTATACTCGTTAAAAAATCTCTTCAGTAATATCATATTGTAAATTATATACTGTACTGCAATTTTAAAAGGGAATAGTACTGCAAACAAAAAAACCCCGCATAAACGGGGTTTCGTATAATATTTAATAAATAAATTTAAATAAACAGAGGAGCTAATACAAGCGTAACTGTTGATAAAAGTTTAATAAGCACATGCAGTGAGGGACCGGCTGTATCCTTGAACGGATCGCCGACGGTATCACCGACGACACCTGCTTTGTGTTTATCAGAACCTTTACCCATATTCTTTGCAAGGTCTCTCGGTTCGAGTTCTATAAACTTTTTTGCATTATCCCATGCACCTCCTGCATTATTCAAGAACAGGGCAACGATAACGCCGACGATAGTTCCTATAAGAAGCATTGCGGCAACAACCTCAGCACCCGTTGCCTTAAATACAACAGGGTCCATTTTGTGGAGCCACTTGAAAATAAGTCCGACTAATATGGGCGTAAGAACTACAAGTAGTCCCGGTTTCACCATTTCTCTCAGGGCGGCTCTTGTTACAAGGTCAACACACTCGCCGTAGTTTGGCTTGGATGTTCCTGCAAGAATACCGGGGTCGCGTTTAAACTGATCGCGAACATTCTGTATAATTGCTTGTGCCGCTCTGCCAACTGCTTTAATAGCCCAGGCAGAAAATAGAAACACAAGCATAGCACCCATAAGAGCACCAATAAATACCGGTGGTTGAGATACGTCAACTCCGGGGAAATTATAGTTATGGCTGTATTCTTTTATTTCAACAATAAAAGCCTGGAAAAGCAAGAATGCTGCAAGTGCAGCAGAACCGACTGCATACCCTTTAGTCAGAGCTTTCGTTGTATTTCCAACTGCATCAAGCCTGTCAGTCTTAACTCTGATTTCCTCTGGCTGCTGAGACATTTCAACAATACCACCTGCGTTATCAGTTATAGGTCCGAATGTATCCATCGCAAGCACGTAAGCTGCAGGACCTAACATACCCATAGTTGCAACTGCGGTTGCGAAGAAACCACCATTTTCTAATCCGCTTGAAACTCCGAGTGCAAAAGATGAGATAATAGCTGCTGATATTACGATAGCAGGATAAGCAACGCATTCAAAACCAACTGCGATACCTGAAATAATGTTTGTTGCGGGACCTGTTTTTGATGCTTCAGCAATAGACTGAACAGGGCTGTATTTATATTCTGTATAATACTGAGTTATCCATAGGAATAATACTGATGTTAAAATACCAATAATACCACAAAGAAGGAAATGCCACCATGCGTTTGGTACCGCAGAAGCAACTGGACCTGTACCGAACACCCAGTATGAAGCAACTGCAAAACCAACCATTGCTAGGAATGAAGTTATATAGTAACCCCTGTTAAGAGCATCCATGGGGTCTTTATCTTCTTTCGTCTTTACCGACATAATACCAATAACAGAAGATATTAATCCGAATGCACGAGCAATAAGCGGGAACAAAATTATAAGCAGTAATATTTCCGGATTATTTCCAAATATTGCGGAATTACCGTTGTAAAGCATTGCTGCAAGTATCATAGCTCCGATATTTTCGGCAGCTGTAGATTCGAAAAGATCTGCACCACGACCTGCACAGTCACCAACATTATCTCCGACAAGGTCAGCAATAACAGCAGGATTCCTCGGGTCGTCTTCGGGAATCCCTGCTTCAACTTTACCAACGAGGTCTGCACCGACGTCGGCAGCTTTTGTATAAATACCGCCTCCAAGTTGAGCAAAGAGTGCCACGAAACTAGCTCCGAAACCATAACCTGCAATATAAAGCGGAATCTTACTTGTTTCTAATCCTCCTAAATAAAGAGCAATTGTAAATAAACCAACAACACCTAATAATGATAAAGCAACGATGAAGAGACCTGAAACAGCACCTGCCCTTAATGCAGTCTGAAGAGCTCCGTTCATTGAATTCATTGCTTCAGAAGCAGTACGGATATTCGCTCTTATGGAAATCCACATGCCAATATATCCGGATACAACAGAGCTCAATGCTCCGAGAATAAAAGACAATGAAGCCCACAGTGCGAGTTCGGGTTTCTGGAAAGTGTACAACAAATAAACTAGCAATGTAGTGACAAGAGCAAGCCAGAGTATTGTTTTATTCTGTCTTCTCAGAAATGCTTCCGCACCCTCCTTGATAGCATTAGAAATTTCCTGCATCTTAGCAGTTCCTGTATCGCGCTTCATGACATTCTTTATAAGATAAACAGCGAATGCCATGGCAAAGATACTAACGCCAAAAATCAGTAGTAATTCTTGTGACATGGTTTTTAATTTAGTTTATACATAAAATTAATTCTTTCTTTATCTAAGATTACTATTTTGCAGTATTTACCTTCGGTAAAATTCCGTAAATGTAATTAAATAAAATGAATAAAGAAAATATAAAAGTAATTTAAAATGTACGAATTCTGCAGGCGTAACATTCCTGCTAAATTAAGGATTATCTATTTTGAGGGTATCGTCATAGGTATTTCTATCTGAAGACTGTTTTGGCTTATCATTCACGAGAAAATTCTTATTGTACATATTCATTACAGACTTTAAAGGCTGTTTAATGTAGGCAAACACGCAATCTCTGTAAACGGGTAACATATTTTTAATTTTTTCTAATTCGGGTTCGTCAAAATTTGAAAGAACAAAATTCACAAATTCTTCTTTCTTCATAACCTCGTCTTTGCCAATGCCAACGCGCATTCTTGGAAAATCGTCAGTATTAAGATGATAGATAATACTTGCAATGCCATTGTGTCCACCGTCGCTTCCGCTTTGCCTAATGCGGATAGTGCCAAGTTCTAACTGGAAATCGTCGTATATTATCAATAAGTCACGAAGATTAATTTCGGGGTGAAGTTCAAAGAATTGGGAGACAGCTATTCCGCTATTGTTCATGTAAGTAGAGGGTTTAAGAAGAATGATATCGTCACCTTTATATTTAGCACGAGTAAAATAGTACTCGCCTTTACCGGCTTTAAAGGTCGAATTAAGGTATTCTGCAACATAATCAATGATTATATATCCTGCATTGTGCCTTGTTAATTCGTATTTAGTGCCGGGATTTCCTAAGCCGACTATAAGTTTCATACTGATTTAATAATTAAAAAACCCTTTAACCTAAGATTAGTTAAAGGGTTATTAAAAACTATAATGATTAAATTATTCTGCTGCTGCTTCTTCTTCTTTCTTTCCTTTAGTAATAACCTCAGGTTCCGCTGTGCCTTCCTCTGCGGGTGCTGTTTCTTCCGGTTCTGTTGTTGCAGCCGGCTGAACGACAGACACGACTGTTGCATTAGCTTCATTTAATATTTCAACATTATCAATCTTAATATCGCCTACTTTTACTGCATCACCAATAGAAAGAGCGTTGATATCAATTTCTATGTGCGAAGGAATATTCTGGGGCAGACATTTGACTTCAAGTTTGTGCAAAATGTGCTGTAATATACCACCGTCTTTGACTCCGGGAGCGTTACCGGTTAAGGCAACAGGTATTTCAAGGTTAATCATTTCACCGGCTTTAAGACCAAGCAGGTCAAAGTGGATTAAACGACTGGTTATAGGGTCAAACTGAACATCTTTTAAAATACAGCTGAAAGGTTTAGGCTCGCCTTTAACTTCAAGATTAATAACGTGCGATTCATCTGTAAAAACGACCGGTCTTAAAGATAATTCGGTTGCTTTAATAGCAATGTTTTCCCCACCATTAATATAATAAATGCCCGGAACATAACCGTCGTTTCTCATTTGCCTTGAGGTTGACCTTTTAAATCCGCTTCTTTTTTCGGCTTTTAATATAAGTTCTGACATAACAAAAATATCTATAAAATTTTGACAAACATAAATATATAATTTTTAATATTAATTATCAATTGAGAAATCCCACATTCCTGAGAAAACTTATACTACTGACAAGGGGGTAAAAGTTGATAAAACATTAATTCAATGGTTCTGAGACGCTAACCAAGCTTTTATTCAGAATAAAGCTAATTTTAGACTGGTTTACAAAGAATTAAAGTCTTTCCGTACCAAATTAGTATGAATGTGTATCAAATTTCAACTGTATTTGAATTGGATACAAAAGGGATTGTAAAATAAAGAAATGTTATTTCAGAAGATTATGGTTCACCTGTCCAACGGGAATGCAAAAGATATAATAAATACGTAAACATGTACATATTCAGCAAACACTTTAAAAATTAAGGAAGAATAGAATTAAAAGTAAATATGGATAGAAAAATATTTATATTTGAAACTCTTTGCTGATTATAATTGGTTTTACTTAATATATCAAAAAGAATGATGAGTTTATGATTTACGCTGAATTATTTTCCTTATATATTTTATAAATTCAAATTGATATATTCAAAAATATAAAACAATTACAAATCTGATAGTGACATCTGAAAAGAAAAATGCTGCAATAGTAACGGGTGCAAGCCGAGGGATTGGTTTTGCGGCAGCCGCAGAGCTTGCGAGTCAGGGTTATTCGCTGGGTTTGATGTCACTAACAGAAGAGAATATTAAAAAGGCAGCACAGGATATAAGGAGTTTGTTTCCAGAAACAAAAGTAATAACAGCTGCGTTTGATGTTGCTGACGGAGCGAGTACGGATGAGTTTATCCGAAGAGTGAATATCGAACTCGGAGAGGTAGCAGTGCTGGTTAACAATGCCGGTGACTATCCAACTGGAACATCAGATATGCCAACAGATGAGCTACAGCGTTTGATGGATGTGAATTTTCTTGCAGCTACAAGGTTTGTGCAAGGTGTACTTCCTTCAATGAAGAGAAATGGCAGAGGATACATATTTAACATAGCATCAATATGCGGAGTGGAAGCATTTGCCGATGTAGGAGGTTATTGCGCATCTAAGTATGCATTGGTAGGATACAGCTCGTCACTTGCTCAGGAACTTTCATCGAGCGGAATAAAAGTAACGGCACTATGCCCAAGTTGGGTAAATACCGAGAAGGCAGGCAGAGCTTCATTAAAACCAGAAGAAATGATTCAAACTAATGACATAGCATTAACAATACGTTATTTACTAAGTCTTGGACCGACAGCATCAATACGCGAGTTAGTAATACACTGTTAATAAAAATCATAAAATAACGGGGGTAATCAAATGGAAGGATTAACAACAACAAAGGCTCCATTCATAGAGAAAGCTCAACAGGACGGACAGAGGTTTATTCATCAACCGTACGAGCTTTATTCAGAAGAAAACCACGAGGCATGGAAGAATCTTTATGCACGTATTCAGGATCGGTGGGAAAAATATGCTAATCCAAAATTCCTGGAAGGAGTAGGGAAATTAAACCTTGATCCGAACCGAGTACCGAAAATTGAAGAGATAAATACATTTTTAAGACCTCTAACAGGATTTTCAGCAAAGCCGGTAAGCGGATACATACCCGCATTTATATTTTTTGATTGCTTAAGAAACAGAGATTTTCCGACTACAATAACAGTCCGAGACATTTCAAAACTTGATTACCTTCCCGAACCCGACATGTTTCATGACGTAGCAGGACACGTTCCGATGCACACTGACGGGGCATTTGCAGATACATTGGTACGATTCGGAGAGTGTGCATTATCAGCTGCGATGGTGATACAGGAACTTAAAGATAAAGAACTTCAGGTGCAAAGAGCAAAGTCAGTGATTAAAGCAATGGCACGTTTTTTCTGGTTTACGGTCGAATTCGGATTAATACGTTCAGGTAGAGATTTACGGGTATATGGAAGCGGTCTCTTAAGTTCATACGGAGAAATAACACACTCAATAGAATCCCCGGAAGTCCAGAGATATCCGATACAGCTTGAATGGGCGGTTAATCAGTACTTTGAAATAGACCATTATCAGCCGTTGCTATTTATTGTTGATTCTTTTGACCATTTGTTTTCGTTAGTTGATGAGCTTGAAAAGTGGGTAAAAGACGGCAAAGTGAACAATGTTTCGCCCGGTGAGCCGTTTGTAAGCGATACCGATGTTGAAAGTTTCCTGACGGCCAAGCTTTAGGATATCATAAATTGATATTTCGTTCTTTTGGAACTTTGGGTGTTATATATATAATTTTGCAATCGGAATTTACTATGAGTCACTAAGCAACTTTATCCCGCAGTACAATACGAGTTGTTTGTTCATAGTTATTAAAAACCGCATAAGATATATTTGTATATGGACTTACAAATTTCCGTTCTTATAACGACGTTTAATAGCGAAAAAAATATCAGACGTGCGCTGGAGAGCGTTAAATGGTGCGATGAAATTATAGTTGTTGATTCGTACAGCAAGGATAAGACAATTTCAATTGCCGAAGAATATAATCCGAGAATATTTTATCGTGTTTATGAGGGTTCTTCGAGACAGCTTGAGTACGGAGTATCTCTTGCGACTAATGATTATGTACTAATTCTTGATTCAGATGAAGAGGTTACTGAAGAACTTAAAAATGATATTAAGAAAATTCTCAACAACGGAAATTTTAACAAAGGCGGATATAAGATACAAAGAAGAACGTACTTTATTAGCAGATGGATTAAATACGGCGGATGGGGAAACGACTTTCAATTCAGGCTTATGAACAAATCTTATGTAGAATTCCTTCATAACCATGACGCACACTGGTCAACAAAATCTGATTTTCAGCCTGAATACATAAATTCATTCATAAATCATTTTACATACGATAATATATATGATTACATCGGGAGAATGAACATTTACAGCTCTCTTGACGTAAACACCAAATTCCGAAACACTCCTGACCTGATTGTAAAAAAGAGAAACTTCATACTGAATCCGCTTGCCGAATTTATAAAGATGTATTTCCTCGCGAAAGGTTATAAAGACGGGATTCAGGGATTTATACTTGCATCATTTTCAGCAATACATAAATTTACCGCTTACCTTAAAATGTGGGAATATCAGTATTCAAAAAACATGAATACTGAGCTTCCGCCTATTACTTATTCAGAGCTGAAGAATAACAGGAAAAACTAATTTGATTTGATCAGTTATTTGATACAGTTTCTTTGGGGACTGTTCTCAGGAACTCACCATACTGCATAGGTTCTTCAAGTCTGCATGACCAAACAAGCTGGTCAACTCCGTTTCTATCTTTCCAAACTGTAATATCAGGGCATCCGTCGCACATATTCTGTTCGCCGTTTGCCATAACATCTATGGGTTGTATAACCATAATGGATTGCAGATATACCTTTTTGAAGATTCTAAACGGGTTTCGCAGCAGGTATCCTAAATATCTTTTGAAAGCTCTTCTCACACTTTTATTGAAAGGCCATAGTGCAAATATGGTTGTTCTTCCTTTGTTAATGCTGTTAGAAGAACCGTAAGAAAGATAAGTGCCATAAAGATAATGATATCCTGCCATAATAAGCTCCATAAATTTAGGGTCAAGATATGAAAAAATCTTATCCTTTGTTCCTATTCTTTCAGTGAGAAGCCACTTATAAGAATCAGATTTGTGTGTTCCATTTAAAAAAGCTGCGGGGAAAAATTCAGGATTGGATTTTCTGATTTCATCCACAACATCAGGAGATAGAATGCTTGTAATTTCTTCTTTGTCTGAATGATAATGAACGCCTTCGAGTTCAATTTTCTTCGCACCTGAATAAAAGTCGTATCCAAGTCCTGGAGTTGCATACCTGAAAAGAATGAAAACCACTGTATTAACGATATCAATATTTTTCTGCGCCCACTTTACCATTTCAGGTATGTATTTAAAAGTATCCCCATAGACGGTAGCATTGAAAGAACAAGCGATACCTCCGGCATCGGCAACCATTTTTGCGAAATGATAGCGCAGTTCGTTCAGTTCGAGTTCTGTTTTACCCGTCCAGTTTTCTCTCTTCTGTTTGCTATCGACATGAAAAGTAAAACCATAGACTCCGGCTTTTTTAAGTTCAGAAAGAAGTTCTTTAGTGAGAGCAATTCCGTTAGTGTTGATTATAGGTTTTATTCCTCGTGATTTAATCTCAGCAACCATATCAGTTATATGTGGATACAACAAAGGTTCACCGCCTGCGATTGAGATACAGTCCGATTTTCTGAGTTTTTGAATAACATCAATTTCATGCTTAATCTGCTCGATTGATTTATGAGAGTTGTGAACATTCTTACGGTAACAACCGTAGCATGACAGATTGCATTTTGAAGTTGGTTCCAGCCATGAAATACCATTATCGGGTAATGTCCATGGCATTCTGTACAAATCAACAGGATTGAACAAAGGATTCTTCATAATATTCCCCCTATATTATCTATTAGATTATCTATTAGAATGATTATTTTACCGAATTAAAAATTCGAATAGATTAATTTTTATTTCATCAAATTTAATTAAAATAAAAATTTATCGCAATATAAAATATGTATTTATCTACAGAAAATTACCCGTTAGCAAATTGAATACTGATTCAATATTATTACCGAAAATGATAAGCCCTTCTTTGTGTCCGCCCATTACAAGAAATTTCTTTTCTTCCAAATTCGTTTTGAGCCAAAGACGTTTAACTTCTAAAGCCATTTCGGGGGTTCCATACGGAATGTTTATTGAGGAGGTAGGAACTTTGTCAAAGAGTTTTTTCCAGAGCTTAAGATTATGAATGTGTATAACGCATTTTATATCAGTTGAAAGTTTATAAATAACATCGTGGGTCATAGACTCTGAAGATGCGGGTTTCATGCCTGTACAAGAAACAAAATTCTTATTCGCTGAGACAGAGTGAACGATGGTAAAATGGAATTTGCGGGCAACTTTGATCCTGCCGGTACCCGAAGCTGATATAATAAAAGAACCTGTTGGATTATGCAGAACACTAATATTGCCATAACCGATTCCCTCTTTATCAACGCCTATAAGTCCGAGGCGATACAATTTGTTTCGGTATGAAATTAATTCGTGAATATCTAAGGAAGACGGAAGCGGTTTCTTGTTCCATTTATAATTATACTTAATTACACCTTCCTTCATCTTCATATCATGCATACCTGAATAGTTTTCTTATACTTCTTTCGTTAGGCTTTATCACTCCTTTTTCTGTTATAATACCCGTTACATATTTTGATGGTGTAATATCAAACCCGAAATTTCTTATATTTGCAGTGTCAAAAGTGCTTAACCCTTTGTTTATCTTATTTCCGTCATAATATTCGGCATATTTAATTTCATCGGGACTCCTTTCTTCTATAGGGATTTCTTTCAAGCTATCTTTCATATTCAGGTCAAAAGACGACAAAGGTACAGAGGCATAGAACGGAATTTTATTATCGTAAGCCGCGAGAGCGGTTTTATAAGTACCAATCTTGTTGCATACATCGCCTGTAAGAGTTGTTCTGTCAGAACCGACAATAACCATATCTACCAAACCTTTCTGCATTACATAACCGCCTGCATTATCGGTAATTAAGGTATAGTCTATACCGTTCTGTGCGAGCTCCCACGCAGTCAATCTTGCTCCCTGATTCCGCGGTCGTGTTTCTTCAACCCATACATGAACTTTTAAACCTGCTTTTTTCGCCAGGTAAACAGGGGCAAGTGCCGTACCATAATCAATAACAGCGAGCCAACCTGCATTGCAATGTGTGAGTATATTAATATTTTCTTTTCCTTTCTTAACCGACAGACTCCTGATTATTTTTAAGCCGAACTTACCGATATTCAAACACGCATGAACATCGTTTTCACAAATATCAGACGCCGTTTTTAAAGCAGAATGAATTTTTGCTGTAATGGATTTATGTTTTAAAACATTATCAAGAGTTTTAAAGACAGCCCATTTGAGATTCACTGCTGTAGGTCTTGCAGATATTATCACACGGCTAAAATCAATAACGTATTTATCTATGTCGTCGGGCTTGCTATATCTTTTTTCAGCTTCAAGCAGAGATAGATAGATACCGTATGCTCCTGCAGCCCCTATTAATGGGGCACCTCTGACTATCATATTTTTTATGGCTGAAACAGCAGCACTTGAAGACTTAATTTTAACAACCTCAAATTTGAAAGGAAGTTTGTTCTGGTTAATTGCAAAAACAGTTTCTTTGTTGCTCTTATCTGTCCAGATTGTCCTGTATTTCTTTCCGTTTACTAACATAACTGCAAAATAAGTATTTCAAGAATTTCTTAACAAGCAATTAGAAATCCTTAATTTAAAATTAAATTTGAACTTAATTATTATTTTTTAAAAGTAACTTGTGGTAAAAAAATATCAATTAACTTTGGCTCAAAGCTAACACTAATTCGAGACTAATTTGAGACAAATTAGAGAGCAAGGTGGAATAAAAGTGACAAAAATGACAAACACTGTAAATACAATAGCTTATAAATTCGCAATTATACTCTATTATGAAACAATAGGGAATCAGATCTGACTTAAAAAGATTTTAGATATTGGTTATATGGTTTTGGTATAAATATTAACTTGAATGACTTAAATGTTTTATTATTAAGCATTATATTGTGTTATTATTTTCGGGATGTAGCGTAGCCTGGTAGCGCGCATCGTTCGGGACGATGAGGTCGCTGGTTCGAATCCAGTCATCCCGACTAAACCCTCCTAAATGGAGGGTTTGTCGTTTATGTATCACACGTATATATTGAAATCTTCTAAAACAGGAAAGCTGTATATTGGACAAACTAATAATCTTGAAAAAAGAATATTCAGATATAATAATACTAAATCCATCTACAAAAGGTAAAGGACCATGGGATTTAATTTATTCAAAAATGTTTGAAACAAGGTCTGAAGCCATTATACATGAATTAAAACTGAAGAAGATAAAAAACACCCATTTCATTTTACGCAATTTAGATAAACTTTAGCTCGATATGGTCGTCCCGATAAATCGGGATCATCCCGACTAAGCCCTCCTAAATGGAGGGTTTGTCGTTTATATTTTATACTTAAATTCATCCCGCCGTAATCCATGAAACATTTTAATACATCAATGGTTTAAATCATAGATATCTAATCTAAATAATAATATGAATAATTATAGAATGAGTTTTTTAGCTGTGTTATTTACTCTAACATTTTGTTCTATCGCTTACGGACAGGAGAAAGAAGTTGAATGCAGAACTTATGACTCTCTGCTGGCTGCTATCAAAGAAGGAAAAACCGCTTCATACGAAAAGACTGCATATATACCCGAATTTTCTCTGATTGAAAAAAGCAAAATTGTTGTTGCACCTCAGGATGCCGAAGGTAAAGGATTTTATGTCCAGGTTCAAATAAAAGACCTTGTCAAGGGGGATAATGAAAATGCTTATGATAATAAATCTATTATAGGTCTAATCGTTTTTGGATGTAAAAACATGAACGAAGATTATAAAAAACTTATAAACACTTCGTTTTCTTTTCTTGCCGAAAATACTGACGACGTTATGGAGTGCGCTATGCAAGGTTTAACCGATAACATCGATAGCAAATATTCGATTAACGGTACTTTTGTTAAGGCATACAAAGAACTATGCTTTGGAGAATCCCCAAAACCACTACCGGTGAAAAAACCTGCTGTATATTTATATCCAGCAAAGACTATGAGCGTCGAAGTAAAAGTTAAAGTAAATGGAAAACTTACTATAACAGAACCGCTCTATGAAAACGGATGGTACGTTACAGTTGCTCCGGATGGATTGATTGACAACAGGTACGATTACCTGTTTTATGAAGCTGAGCTGAATAAGGTCGAACTACCCGCAGAGGGCTGGGTTGTCGCTTTCAAAGAACTGGAAAAATGGTTTGATGAATATCTGCCTCAAATGGGTTTGAACAAAAAGGAAAAAGACCAGTTCAAAGAATACTGGCTCAAAGATTTAAGAAAAGAAAACTATTATGAAATACGGCTGCTTGACGATAAGTTTCTTAGTGAGAATATGGATTTAATTGTTTCACCGAAACCCGAAACTATTCTTCGGCTTAATTTCTACTTTAAACCTGTAAGCGTAAAATCTGAATTGATAGCGCCGATAATTAAGAAGGTTGAAAGAAAAGGATTTACGGTTATTGAATGGGGAGGCATTAACGAAGACGATTTGAGTACTCTGCCTTAAACAAATCATACTGGTTAATAAAATATAAGCCCTGTAAAAATTGCCGGACTTATTATTATTAATAATATTTCAAAAATTTATTCTACTTTAAATTCTTTTGTTATCGGTTTAGCGAAGTAATCTGTTAATCTAAAAATTTATTTCAGCAAAATAATCGTTTTAACTGAACTGTATTCTTTTCCCTCATTTACAATCATTCTCATAAAATATGTTCCGCTCGGTAATTTTGACCCATCAAAATAAACACTGTATGTTCCGGCTGTTTTGTGTTCATTAACAAGTGTCTTTACATTCTTTCCCGATACATCATAAACTGCTATATATACATCACTTACCATTGGCAGTTGATATCGAATAACTGTACCGGCGTTGAAAGGATTTGGATAATTTTGAAATAACATATATTGAGTGGGTAGTTCAGTTTCGTTTTCTCCGGATACAGGAAGTATAATATTATTCATTGCATTATTAATGACGGTCCAAAGAGGTTTTGTGTACGGAACACAATCCTGTCTGTAATACCACCAGAAGCAGCCGCCGACGTAACGTGGATGATTTACCTGAATGCCATAATATTTATTTACATAAAGTGTTTTTTTTGATGTGTCGGAAGTACCGCATTCACCGATTCCGATTTTTGCATTCGGAAAAATCTTGCCTACGCTATCTATCACAACCTGCCAGTTGGGCTGCAACCCATTGCAGTCGTCTTCCCAGTAAGACAGCCAGACATAATCTAGTCCTGTTTTCATGTGGGAAGGAACGTTTGTGTTAACCCATCGGAACATTTCATTGAGGGGATTTTCCCAACAGTCCTTGTTGTAATAAAGAGTTAAAGCCGTTTTCTTACCGGCTGCTTTGAATATTTTGTAAGCAGTATCCATTTTAGCAACAACAGATGAAGTAGTACCAAGCCATTCGCCGTTGATTTCATTTCCGATTTCCCAGATATAAACTTTTGAGCCAAGAAGGCTGAGATATTCATTCGAACGTGCAACATACTGTGCGAGGCTGTACTCACTCATAACGTAGCTATCGAGCAATTCCCCCATGATGTAACTTGAATCATATATCTGGTTAACAGCATTCTGGTAGTAAGTCGCGGGCATCCATTCGTCGAACACAATACGAACGGTTACTTTTTTATCGTGTCTGTTTAAAGCATTTACGACATTCGTAAGACCAGAAATATCATCAACAGTTACTCCGTAAACAAACGTTGTATCGTAAGCACTTGCTTTTATACCAAACAGCAGTGACGCAAAAATAATATATAAAATTATCGGTTTTTTCATGTGCTTTTTTAAAGGCTGTAAAACCACCATTCAATATAATGCTTTTAAAATAAAATTAAAACATTTCAAATTTGATACCTTTTTAAATGAAATATAGTTCAAGATATTTGATGTCCATTATCCTTAATTGGTTAGGTAAGCCTTTTTATCAATATTTCAATTTCATATTATTAGCACACAAAATATTAATGTTGATTATTAAAAAGCATATTCATACATTGTACCATAAATTTATGGTTTCTAAGCTATGATTTATTTTAGAAATGATTGTTTCGATTGCCGGACGAATAACGAATCCCCGCTTTACTTTCTTATACATAATTCTTACTTGCATACAAACTAAATCAAAATATTATGAAAAAATTATTACTTATTATTTTGTTTTTATTTGCTGCCATGCCGCTTATGGCGCAAAAATACGACCACCCTATCGATAAATATATCGAAGACTGCATGGAGAAAGATATGTCAACAGCTGGTATGGTCAAGTGTTTAAACGAAGCCTATGATAAATACGATAACGAGTTAAACAGGCTTTACAAAATTCTTATGAAAGAGCTTGATGAAGAATCAGCTAAAGAACTAAAGTCTGCACAGCTCGAATGGATAGCGTTTAGAGATAAAGAGTTTAAACTTATCGACGCAATCTATGCAAAGCTTGAAGGTACCATGTACATACCAATGAGAGTATCCGATAGAATTGAAATCGTGAAAAAACGCGTACTCGATTTTGAAGCATACGCAGACCTTGTGGGGGTAAACATAAAATGAAAAAGATTGTTTTTGTTATTTTGGCAGCTTTAATTATTATTGGCTGCACGAAGAAAGAAAAGACACCTCAGACCTCAGAGAAAACTAAAACAGATACTTCTGGCAGTTCGCTTTATAAACAAGAAGATAGTATTAAAAAAAATATTAGCAAAGAATTTACTTTCAGTGAGAGCTTAACACCTGAATCAATTAAAAACAATGTCACTTTCAAAACCTACACCCCTGAATCCGGTGTCGAGCCAAAAAATATTGTATATGTAATCGACTTTGACGGGAAAAGTATTACAGATACAGCTAGCTCTTATACAGACATCGAAACCCAATTAATAGACATTGATGAAAAAGATGGATATAAAGAATTTCTTCTTAAGATAAATCCGGGCTCTGAGGAGACAGGATCAGACCTCATACAGGAATACAGGGTTTACAAATTTACGGATAAACCAGTTCTTATAACCGATAAGTTCCTATACTCAAAATACTTTACTCCTGACGGTAAAGGTAAAGTCTCTGCAACAAGTTCAAAATTGTTTACATCTTTAAACGAAACATACATCTATTCAAAAGACGGTTTGAAACTCGAGGAGGTTCCTGTTGATTTTTATAAAATAAATGAAAGTGCTACTGCTAAAGTACCTGTTAATCTTTTAAAAGAACGTAATGAGAATTCAGGCTCTGCAACAATTATAGAACAAAACGAGAAAGTTGTTCTGATTGGTTTTGATAAGAAAGAAATTAAAGATGGAAACAGATGTTATAACTGGTTTAAAATCAAAAGACCAAACGGCAAAAGCGGGTGGCTTCTTATTGAATGCTGTAATTTTGAAGAGTTTTTCAACGATATTCACTGTGCGGGATAAAACAAAACTAAATATAAAACAATTAAAATTAAACTTATCATCATGAAGAATGTTTTATTATTAATTTTAGTATTAACATTGTTTTCCGGCTGTACAAAGAAGGAAGAGAAAAAAACAGAACCTGAAAAACCAAAGGTTGATAGCACCGAGACTGTTCATAAAAAATCTCACGATAGTGCTTCTTTTGAAGGAGCTGGACTTAATAATCCGGACGCATCTGATTCATTAGTTGAAGTTAAATACGGAATAAAAGAGATTCCCAAATCATTGAAGTACACCGGTAAAATTGAAGGGAGCGCAAGCTGGAAAGACAAGAACGGTCTGAATGTACTTCTTATTACCGAGACTAAGGATAAAAAAGTCAGAGAAGAAAAAATGGACGGTCAATATCTTGATCAGGAAGCAGCGTATTCAAAGGAATTATTCGGTTATCAGTTTTTAGTGCGGGGTGATTCGGCTGTGCTTTTCTGGAAGATACAAGACTTGGTAAAGGAGTGCGATGCTGACCTGACGCTTGATTACATCTCAAATTCTATATCAGTGACCGACATCAACAAAAACGGAATTGGTGAAAGTACATTTCTTTACACACTTGGCTGCAGAAGCGATGTCAGTCCGCTTGGGTATAAACTGCTGATGCATGAAGGAAAGGATAAGTATGCAATTAGAGGAACGCGTCTTATTGCAATAAAAGACGTTGAACCATACGGCGGCGAAATAAAGGTTGACCCGTCATTTGACGCAGCACCAGCGGGTTTTCTTGACTATGCAAAAAAGCAGTGGAAGAAATTCGAGAAAGAAAAATTTAGTACATCTGATTAACATTAAAAAATAATCAAGATTAAATATTTCCTGGTTTATTTCTTAAAGATTCTCGGAAAAAACATCGGGACAGATTTCTTGTATGATATATATTTTTCACCGAATCGTTTTTCAAGCTCTGGTTCTTCTATAAACTTTAGTTCTGCAATGCTTAAGAGCATAAACACTGGTGAAACTATAAAAGTAAGTGTTATTGAGTTACAGAAAATTCCGTATCCAAATAACTGCATAATCAATCCTGCAAGCATTGGGTTTCTTGAGTAACCATATATTCCATCCGTTATAAGTTCAGATGGAGGATTAACAGGTACAGGAGTGCCTTTTGATTTGATAAAAATGTATATGCTCTTCCCTGAAAATATTATCCCTGGTATAATAAGAACTAAACCGGTTATTTTAGCTGTTGTTGCAGGTAGAAAATCAGAAAAACTAAAAATTCTGTCTAAATAAAATGATAGGAAGATAAATGACAAAATAAAAGTTACAAAAATAAGCCCGCCGGTAGGTGTAAGAATATACTTTGACTTATTCCCTCCCGTTACAATCTTGTAGATTGCATTTACCCATTTTTCTGAAAAAGACATGGTTTTAAACCCCCTGCCCGCTTTTAGCAAGCAGGGGTATATTCGTTTCTACTTCTTTCGTGCAGGTGAAAACTGAGGATACATCATATCGTCGTGGCATTCCTTGCATACAGGTTTTGCCGTTTGGTACAAGGATTCCCGTGAAATTATTTTGTGTTACTTGTTGTGAATATACAGAGGAAATTATGAGTGTCAATAAGCTAAAAAACATCGTATACTTTTTCATCGTTCTGTTTTTTAATTTAATTATTTCAATATTATTTATTAATTCCTTCCTTTACAAGTCTAAAATATAAATTGTACATTTCATCCTTAAAATTCTTCGGATTTATAATCGTACCTCCTCTCTTTTCTCTCCTTCATTAACCTTTAATCGATTTAACTTTTCTGCAAAACCGGAATATTTTGTTTAATCCCCTCCTTCGCATTAAAATTAACAAAATACCTCCTTATATATCTGTTTTATCAATATATTAATTACATTTTCGACCCCTTAATCATAAATAATTTAATAATATCTTGTTTTCTCATATATTAATTAATATCTAATACAGTACTAATACAGCACTAATACAGTACTAATACAGTATTAACACAGTTTGATTTATCCTGCATAAAAATACATCTCATTAAAGACTCACCACCCTATTTACATCAATTTCTTCAATATTAATCTTAATAATACTTGTGAAACAGAAAATATTTCACCCTCTTAATACCATCACAATTTTTTCGCTTTAAACCGCTCGTTTTCCAAATAACCTTGAAAATATACTGCGTTTATGTTATATTATGTGTTTTACAAGTAAAAGTATTAACGCTAATTATGAAAAAGGAAATACATCCGAAATATTATAAATGCAATGTGATTTGCAATTGTGGTGAAAATAGAGGAGTTTTATTCACAACTCGTTCCACTGTTCCTGAAATAAAAGTTGAAATTTGTTCTCTCTGTCATCCGTTCTTTACCGGTACACAGAAAATCGTTGACACAGCAGGACGTGTTGAAAAATACTATAAGAAATTCGGTAAAACCAAAAAGACTACAGACGCTTAATACATAGTTCTCGCTTTTTAAAGCCGGCTCTTTTATTTTCGTATAATAAGCCGGCTTTTTTAATTTTTGAATCAAAATCCTGAAACTATGAAATACATAATTTTTGAAGACCCTAAATATAAAGACCTCTATCCCTTAAATCTTTTAAGAGCTTCTTTCGATATTAAAGCCGGGGCTTTCTCTATGAAAGAAAGAATCGAACACTATCTGCCAGCTGATTCAAGGATCGAACTCTTCGTTAGAGATTCTATCGCTGAGTTTGTCACTCAAAACAACAGTAATCTCGTTAATAAATTTCCCGCTGAAGATTCTATATTCCTCAATGGAAGAGTTGTCTTCTCTAAAAAAGTTATCGATTGGATTAATGATTCCATGTCCGTCAATAGCGTCATTGACTTTGAGGATACAATTGTCGCCGCCAAGTTATCCGTCGATGAAATCAATAATCGTAAAGATAAGTTCAGTTTTTGTTTGAATAACGATTTCTTCCTCGGTTTGAAAAAGATTAATAACACTAATTACCAATTCCAGAATATTTTCGAGATTATTAATCATCCATGGGATATTCTTAAATCGCTTGATGTTAACCTCGGCTTCGACCTTAGTTACCTTCTCGATAGCGTTAAAGGTAAAGATAAAAACACCGACGTTAATCAGGATAATGATAATAACTTTGTAAGCCCCTCCGCTAAAGTATATCCGGGCGTTATACTTGATACTGTAAGCGGAGAAATCTTTATCGATGATAACGCAGTCGTCGAACCCCTCACTTACTTAAAAGGTCCAATCTATATCGGCAAGAACGCACTTGTTAAATCTGGCTCTAAAATTTATGGTCCTTGCTCTATAGGTCATTCATCAAAAGTCTCAGGTGAAATTTCAAGCTCTGTATTTCACAGCTGTGTTAACAAGCAGCACGATGGTTTTATCGGTCATACCTATGCATGTCCATTCGTAAACTTCGGTGCCGATACTGTTACAAGTAACCTGAAAAATAATTATTCAAAAATTCGCGTCAATCAATTCGGTAATAATATAAATACTGGCATGCAGTTCCTCGGAAGTATTGTTGGCGACCATTCAAAGTTCGGAATAAACACTATGCTGAACACAGGTACAATATGCGGTATATTCGCAAACGTAGCCGGAGGAGGTTTCCCTGATAAGCTGATTGAATCCTTCGAGTGGAATATAATAGGTAGTGAAAAGGAAAAGTATAATCTTGATAAGGCATTTGAAACTGCAAAGATGGTGATGAAAAGGCGCGGATTCGATATGTCAGAAGCCTACATTAACCTTGTAAAAAATATTTATAGCAAATAAATAATTCACCCCCCCCTTGCGAGCAAGGGGGGTATTGTTTACACTTTTTCTATTTCTTTCTTTCCTAATAATCCGGTCGGTTTAAATAACAATATTATAATCAGTATCGCAAAAGCTATCGCATCCCTGTAAGTCGATGATAAATACCCCGAAACAAACGTCTCCACAATTCCGAGTATGTATCCGCCAAGTGCCGCACCGGTTATGTTTCCAATTCCGCCCAGCACTGCCGCAACAAAAGCTTTCAGACCGTATATGATTCCAATCAATGGGTCAATTTTCGGATAGTTCAATCCGAATAGTATTCCCGCTGCTGCCGCAAGAGATGAACCTATTATAAACGTAAAACTTATTACTCCGTTTATGTTTATTCCCATTAGACTTGCTACATTATGATTGAACGAAACAGCCCTCATCGCAGTCCCTATCCTCGTCTTCATAATTATGAATCTTAGTATAACCATAAGTACTAACGACACTATTATCACAACTATCGAATTTGAAAATACTGCTGCACCGCCTATACTGAATAATGATTTGTTCTCAAGTAACGTCGGAAAAGATTTCGGATCTGCACCAAATACTAGCTGTCCGCCGTATTCAAGAAACAGCGAAACACCTATCGCAGTGATTAATATAGTTAGCTTCGGAGAATTTCGCAGAGGTCTATAAGCAAGCTTTTCGAGCGTAAACCCGAGTATCGAACAGACTGCCATCGAACCAATTAGTATAAGTATTGCCATCCATACTGAAGCACCGCCGGTAAAAGTAGTAAACGCAAACAGCATCGCAAGGTAATATCCTGAATATGCTCCTATCATAAACACATCGCCGTGTGCAAAGTTTATAAACCTTAGTATCCCGTATATCATCGTATACCCGAGCGCTATAAGCGCATATATGCTCCCAAGTGAAAGTCCGTTTATAAACTGCTGTATGAATTCTGTCATGGAGCTATTGTCTCTTTATACCTGAACTTGCCGTCCTTTATCTCAAGCACTACTGCCGGCTTTATTGCATTCCTCTGCTCATTTATCGAAATGTTTCCTGTAACTCCCTTGAAGTTACTCGTCTTTGAAAGTTCTTGCCTTATCTTGTCTCCGTCCGTTGAACCTGCTCTCTTTACTGCATCTGCCATCAGCATCATTGCATCGTATCCAAGAAATGAGAATGCATCAGGTTCAGATTTATATTTTTCTCTGTACTTCTTTATAAAATTCTGTATTAATGGATTCGGGTCTTCAGATGATACGTGAGTTGAAAAGAAGCTTCCCTCTAATGCGTCCTTTGCTTTTCCTTCTGTCAGTTTGTCAGATTCCCAGCCGTCTGACCCAAACAACGGCACATTCAAACCAATTTCTCTTGCTTGTATCGCCATCAATCCAACATCCGTATAATAACCGGGAATAAATATCGCTTCTGGATTTTTGTACTTTATCGCTGTCAACTGTGCTTTGAAATCTTTATCACCCGCCGAATACTTCTGCTCTTCAACTATCTCGCCTCCCATTTCTATGAATGTCCTCTTGAAATTCTCCGCAAGTCCCGTCGAATATGCATTCCGCTGGTCTATTAACAAAGCAATTTTCTTTACTTTCATCGAGTTCAATGCAAACTTGCTCATTACCGTTGCCTGAAATGGGTCAATGAAACATACTCTGAATATGTAATCACCTATGGCGGTTACTTCTGGGTTCGTCGATGCCTGCGTTATCATCGGAATCTTTGCATTCTGGCATATCGGTGCAGCCGCCTTGCTCCTCGATGAAGCAACTTCTCCTATAATGCCTACTACTTTATCCCTGTTTATTAATTTCTGCACTACAGTCTGTGTTTCATTTGGCTTACCTTGGTTGTCCTCTGTTATTAGTTCTATTCTTTTTCCGAGCACACCGCCTGAATTATTTATCTCTTCAACCGCAAGTTTAATACCGTTATCAGAACTTATTCCAAACGTCGCTTCGCTTCCCGTTAATGAAGCGAATTGCCCTATCTTTATCACGTTGCTGTCATTAGTATTACAGGAAATGATAAAGAAGGCGGCTGTTGCAGCCAGTATTAAACAAACGAAAATAGTTGCTTTATTTTTCATAAAGATTTGATTTAATTATTAAGTAAACTAAAATAATTTAATTAGTGCTAAAAAACAATTTTAATCAATTTACTTAAATAATTCGTGACAATCTTTTAATTCTTCTTCACCAGTATCATAAAAAGCTCCCGACCCGCTCTCGGTTTAATAGAATTGTAAGACGTCTCAAATACTTTATATTCAAACCGCAAGCCGAAGTATTTTCGGTATTCTTTTTCAGTACCCCCGAAAGGAGGTCCTGCTTTATCAAACTCATGATTAAAAAGAACTCCCGCTAATTTGCCGTTTTCTTTCAGCAGGTTGTATATCTTATCGGAATATCTTTTCCTGTCCGAAGGATCTATTGCGCAGAAAAAGGTCTGCTCGAGTATCAGGTCGTAATTGCCTTCATGCGAGAAAAAATCACCGCACACAATATGGGCATCGGGAAAATCCGAAAACCTGCCCTTAAAATTTTTGAGAGCTTCTTCTGATACATCAAGAACATGAACATTACGAAATCCTTGCAGATGCATGTATTCCGCCTCATGTGCGTTTCCCGCACCCGGTATTAGTACTTTCAGGTTCTTGTTCGTTATCTGGTCTATGTACTCCTTGAGAGGTGTGGAAACATAACCCATATCCCAGCTTGCTTTGTTCTCTTCATATTGAGAGTCCCAGTATATTTTTGTTTTATCCGTATACGTAAATTTAAAATGTTTTAAAACAATTTTTTTCTTGCTTTTATTTAAAAAAATCTTTTATTATATTATTGAGCGTGATTTTTCTTGATTTGAATAATTACACATTATAACAAGAAAAATTAGTTTTAGGTTTAACCGATTTTTGTGTATGTCGTTCTTTAAATAAAAACACAAACTTATTTTTTCATAAATAAAAATAATAGTATCATGGCTGAAAATTATTATTATGAAAACCGGGAAGAAATCCGCAGAAAGGTGCGGGAGAAATACAGAAAGGACAAAGAGTACAGAGAAAAACTAAAAAAGTATTACAGGGAAAAATACCATAATGACCCTGAGTACAAGAAAATGACTCTGGAAAATGCTCGTAACAGATATTACAATGACCCCGAGTACCGCGAACGCACCATCCAGCGGGCAAAGGAAAGAGCATTAAGACTCAAAAAGGAAAAAGAAAAAGCAAAGAAAACTGCTAAAAAGAAAAAGTAGTTTAAGGCTTTAAACCGGTTATAATAAAAACCGGTAATTGTGGGGCTAAGCTGGCCTGCAATTTATAAGAGGGTTTATGTGTTTTCATACTAAAAATTATTTGGGCACAATTCTTAGTATTCATAAAACCGATTTCAATTGTATGCTGCTGCAGGGTGAAACAAAAACCTTCTCTAAATTTCTGTTCGGTGATGTTCTGCCGAATTAGGAAAAGCTGCTTGAGTTTTCGACAATTCAGGTATCAAGGAAAGAAACTTTTGTATTCTCATAGATTTTTTTCAAAGCGATAAATCTTTTACCAAGAAAAATAATTTGTTTAAAACTATCGCGTTGGATTGTATGCGGGAGCCATTCATGAAAAACTTGTCAATTGCAGGCGTCAGCTTCAAAGATATCACCGATATTATTCTCGTCAATACAACCGGTTTGAGCACACCATCATTAGATGCTCTGCTTATTAATTTTCTCAGACTTAATCCAAACGTTTACCGTTATCCGCTTTGGGGACTCGGCTGTGCAGGAGGTGTTAGAGGGCTTGCAAAGGCAAACATAATTGCAAAATCAAATCCTGAAGCAATTGGGCTATTGATTTTATCTCATCGGTACTTCTATCAAAAGCAAGCGGCTGTCAGAGTTTGATTTGATTTTTATTTTCTCTGCGCCTTCAATTCCTATACCGTCCCTTCTTCCGAGTTCATTTCCGTCAGAAGTAACATCTCCCTCAATCACGAAAAAATACACTCCGTTTCCTTCCTGCTTTATATCGTAACTGACTTCTGTATCAGCGTCTAACTTAGTAATCGAGAAATATGCATCCTGGTTTATCCAAACAGCATTGTCATCGTTTTCATCGGGTGATACTATGGTTAAAAACTTATTCTTCGCATCAGAATCGTTAATACTTTTCTGTTCGTACCTTGGTTTTATGTTTTGCTCTTTGGGTAATACCCATATCTGCAGAAAGTTAACCTCTTTCGTCTTTGAGTGATTGTATTCAGAATGCATCACTCCGGTACCTGCTGACATTATCTGCACTTCACCCTCTTTTATCACTTCTACATGCCCCATAGAATCCTTGTGTTCAAGCGCACCTGAAATAGGAATTGAGACTATTTCCATGTTGTTATGAGGATGTCTCCCGAATCCCATTCCGCCTTCTACTATATCGTCATTAAGAACTCTAAGCATTCCGAAATTCATTCTGCTCTCATTATAATACGATGCAAAACTGAATGTATGGTTTGTTTTCAGCCATCCATGGTCGGCAAATCCTCTTGTATCAGCTTTATGTATTGTTGTAATCATTTCTTTAGTAATTCTATTATTTCTTTCTGTGTTGAATGTGTCTTGTCGTTAAAATACCATAGCTGAAGATTTTTCTTCAACTCATCCATATTAAACTCTCCCGACTTTTTAAACTCGAGAACCATGTTTTGAATCTCTGCAGGACGCGGTCCCCATACGTGCTTTTCTTCATAATTTTCATCCAGTATTATAAGCATAGGAATTGATTTAGACCCGTTTGTTAGATACTCATTCATAACGTCCGGGTTCTCATCTCTGAATAGTATGTGCAACTTTACTTTATCAGAACTCTCTGCAATCTTTGCAATAACAGGAACTGAATTTGCTGCATCACCGCACCATGGTTCAGTTATTAATACCCAGTGCTGATTTTCTTTGAGTACATCCTTGAACTCTTTTTTTACTTCCGATGTTTTGTAAATCCTGTTCATCCTTTGTGCATTAAGCTTCGTATATTCAATCATTTCTGGTTCCTGATTTTCACCCGTTGTTTTTCCCTCTGAAAGTAGTCTGTCCGTCAGTCTTATGTATTCGTCGTATGATAAAGACTTCATTAAAAACTCTTCCGAAAATTTATACGCCATGATTTTTATTATAATTTAATCAAAGAGAAACCTCAAAAGGCTTCCCTCAATGTTCTGTTTTATTATTACTTTGCTAATATTGAAATATTCAGGTTGAACTTGTCATTAATCATCTTGTCGCCAAGGTTATCAAAGAATTTCCCTGAACCATATTTTACATTCCAGTCTGTTCTGTCAACATCAAAATCTGCCTTCGCTGTCAAAACACCGTTTTCTATCTTGATTTCTGCAGGAAACGTAATGCTTTTTGTTACATCTTTCATAGTAAGGTTTGCCGTTACAGTTGAATTAACATTTGGCTTTGTTGCATCCTTCAATTCCTCTACTTTAACTATCTCCAATTTTGATGTCGGGTATTTTTCAACCTCAAAAAAATCTGCGGATGATAAGTGACCTACTAATTTTGCATTTAATTCTGCATCTGTCAGGTCAAGATTTTTTATCGTTTTCATATCTATCTCAATCTTACCGCCGGTTATTTTTCCGTTGTCAACCATTACTTCACCTTTTAGTATATTAATAGTGCCGTTATGCTGTCCTGTAACTTTTTTTCCCAGCCAGTTTACCTTGCTGTCAGTCGTGCTAACAACAAGCGATTTTCCTTTGGTTTCACCTGCCGTCTGCTTTTCACCGACTTTAACGTCTTTCTCTGATTTTCCGCATCCTGTGATTATGAATGCTGAGGCTGTAATTATTATCAGCGTTAATTTAAATAAGTTTTTCTTCATATTGTTTTGGTTTTATTTTAGTTTATATAATTTGTCATTTCAAATCCTTTATAGGACAATCCCTTAGTTTATCCAGTAAAAGATTCAGTTTGTCCGCCTCTTCTCTGGAAAGAGATTTCATTCTTTTCTCCCATTTAGGAAGCTCTTTGTCAATTTCAGATAATACCTTCAGACCCCTGTTTGTTATAATGACGTCAACAGCTCGTTTATCTTGCTTGCATACTTTTCTTTCAGCCAGATTCTTTGCAACAAGTTTGTCAACAATTCTGGATGCATTCGAAGATTTATCAAGCATCCTGTCTATTATATCATTAACTGTCACAGGTTGCGGGAACTGACCCCTTAGTATCCTTAACACATTGAATTGAGGCAGGGTCAATCCTTGAGCTTTTAAATAGTTCGTTTCCATTAGTTCCAACCAACTCCCTGTGTACAATATATTTACCATCAGTTTCTGGTAAGGATTCTTGAATGATTTCTGTTTTATTTCTTCTTCTAATTTCATATTCTTTCCTGCTTTATATGTATATACATATATATTGCGGATTAAGTTCCCGTGATTTTTTATTTGCCCCTATTTTATAACCCCTGTTTTTCGCCTTATATCCTCCCTTTCCACCAAATAATGCAATTTAACATTATATATATAATTTATACATTAATACTAATTCTTATAATAACACAATGAAAAGATTTATATTGCCAGCTTTGGTTTTTGTTTTTCTATCATCTTTTTCTTTTCAGGAATCAGATGAATTATATCTTACTAAGTACGTCAATCCCTTTATCGGTACCGGAGGTCACGGTCATACGTTCCCCGGAGCAACCGTCCCTTTTGGTATGGTACAACTCAGCCCTGACACAAGACTTAAAGGCTGGGACGGATGCTCGGGTTATCACTATTCCGACAGCATTATTTACGGATTCTCACACACACATCTTAGCGGCACCGGTGTACCCGATTATTGCGATATCCTGTTTATGCCTTTTACTGATAATAAATTCATAGAAGTTGACAAAAATACTATACGTAATTTTACTTCATCTTTTTCTCATCTTAACGAATTAGCCGAACCGGGATATTATTCTGTTCTACTCAATCGATCTAACATTAAAGCGGAGCTAACTGCAAGTACCCGCGCTGGTTTTCACAAATATTCTTTCCCTGAAGGTAATGAAGCAAAGGTTTTTATCGATTTAAAGCACCGCGACGAAGTTCTCGAATCTCATATTAAAATAGTCAACAATAATTCTGTATCGGGTTTCCGCCGGTCAAAGTCCTGGGCACAAGACCAGCGTATATATTTCTACGCTGTATTCTCAGACAATTTCAAAAGAGCAGGTATATATTCAGATGATAATTTTCTTCCTGAAAAGTCTTATGCAGAAGGAAAAAACATAAAAGCAATCATCGAGTTTGATAACCCGCAAAAACCCTTACTTGTAAAAGTCGGCATCTCCGCTATTAGCGAAGAAAATGCAAAGCTTAATCTTGAAGCCGAAATCGGCAATAAAGATTTCGATAAGGTCAGAAAAGATGCAAATGAACTCTGGAATGATTATTTAAATAAAATTCAGGTGAAGACAAAAGATATAGATAAACTCCGCATCTTCTACACTGCTTTGTATCACACCGCAATAGCTCCGAATATTTTTAACGATGTTGATGGTTCTTATTTGGGAAGAGATTTTAAAGTTCACAAAGCTAATCATGAATATTATACTGTCTTTTCCCTCTGGGATACGTACAGGGCTTTACATCCTTTATTAAACATTATCGAAAGAAAACGCTCTGCCGATTTCATTAAAACATTCTTGCTTCAATACGAACAGGGCGGAAGACTTCCGGTTTGGGAACTTGGAGCGAATGAAACAGATTGCATGATTGGCTATCATTCCGTGCCGGTAATTGTCGATGCTTACAATAGCGGTATAACTGATTTCGATAAACAACTCGCATTAAAGGCAATGATGCACAGCTCTAATCTCGATATTTACGGGCTTCAGCATTATAGAAACGACGGCTTCATATCTGCCGATAAAGAGCACGAGTCTGTCTCAAAAACTCTTGAGTATGCTTTCGACGATTGGTGTATAGCAAATTTCGCAAAATCGCTTAAAGAAAATATTCATAAAGATGAATATGAAAAGCGAGCACAGTTTTATAAAAATGTTTTTGATCCCCAGACAGGATTTATGCGGCCTCGATTCAACAACGGTTGGAAAGACCCTTTTAATCCAACAGACGTTGATAATAACTACACAGAAGCAAATTCGTGGCAGTATTCTTTCTATGTCCCGCATGATATTAAACAATTGAATGATTATCTTGACGGTAATCTCGAAAAGAAGCTCGATGAACTTTTCTCTGCCGATACAAAAACAACAGGACGCGAACAGGTTGACATAACAGGTCTCATCGGACAGTACGCCCACGGCAACGAACCCTCTCATCATATTGCATATCTATACAATTATACTGACAGCTCACATAAAACTCAAAAAATCGTTAGAAAGATTATGTCTGAGTTTTATAAAGATAGTCCCGATGGACTCATAGGCAATGAAGATTGCGGGCAAATGTCAGCATGGTATATTCTTAGTGCAATGGGTTTTTATCCTGTAACACCCGGCTCAGGGAAGTTTCTTTTCGGCAGCCCTATATTCGACGAAGTAAAGATAAATCTCGAAAACGGAAAAACTTTCACGATAAAAACTAACAACCAATCGGATGAAAACATTTATATTCAAAATGTTTCAAACGAAGACAAACGTCCCTTTATAAACTGGGATGATATTTTCAGCGGCGGCACAATCACATTCGACATGGAAAATTTTCCTTCTAAATCATTCGGCACTGGCGGAGTTAATAAATATCTCCTCTCTGATAATCCTATTGATAATGAAATAATCCCATCTCCATACACAAACACAAGTCGTCTTACATTTAAAGACTCTCTAAGTATTTCTCTTTTCGTAAATTATCCAAACGCGAAAATATATTATAATATAATTCCGAATCAGTTTACCGAATATTTAAACCCCATTTCTATAATCGATAACACTTCAATATCTGCTTACGCTGTAGATAGCAAGGGAAATAAAAGTGAAACCATAAGCTCTGTTTATTACAAAATTTTAAAAGATATCAAAGTTCAATTACTGTCTGTTCCTAACATGTCATACACAGCCGGCGGTCCGGAAGCCCTTATTGACCATATACGCGGAGAAAAGAATTGGCGGCTCGGTAACTGGCAGGGCTATCAGGGGCAGGATTTTTCAGCAGTAGTTGACCTCGGAAAAGAAAATGATGTTAGTAAAATCTCCATAGGTTTTCTTCAAGACGCAAGAAGCTGGATATGGATGCCAAAGTACGTCGATATTTATTCTTCAATCGATAACATGAATTATCAGAAAATAGGGTCAATCGAAAACACTATATTAGATACGGACTTGAACATCAATATAAAAGATTTTATCTTAAAACTTGATAAGAGTCACAAAGCAAGATACATTAAAGTTACAGCTGTTAACTATGGTAAAATTCCAGCTTGGCACCCGGGTGCTGGAGATGATGCTTTTATTTTTGTTGATGAAATTGAAACTGAGTGATTCCTTAATATTTCAAAACTTAAAAAGGAGTATTAGATGAAAAAGTACATTGCCGAATTAATCGGAACAATGGTGCTTGTTCTTATCGGATGCGGATCCGCAGTTATATCAGGCGGTTCAGTTGGATTCCTCGGAATCTCATTTGCATTCGGTTTTGCGGTACTTGCTATGGCTTACGGAATAGGAGGCGTGTCCGGCTGCCATATTAATCCTGCTGTTACAGTCGGTGCACTCGTTGCAGGGCGCATCGGCGGCAAAGACGCAGGTATGTATATTGTATTTCAGATTATCGGTGCTATCATAGGTGCGGGTATTCTTTATTTAATCGCATCAGGTCTCAGCTCGTATAACATCGCTGCTAACGGGCTCGGACAAAACGGGTACGCTGAATATTCACCTATGAAATATCCTTTGATTTCAGGTTTCATTGCTGAAGTCGTTTTAACATTCATCTTTCTTATCGTTATTCTCGGTGCAACGGCAAAGAATTCACCTGCAGGTTTTGCAGGAATACCTATTGGTATTTCTCTCGTAATAATTCACATAGTCGGAATTCCTATTACGGGTACATCTGTAAATCCCGCAAGAAGTATAGGTCCCGCACTGTTCGTTGGCGGAGCGGCAATCGAACAACTCTGGATGTTCATTATTGCACCACTTATCGGAGCTGCCTTAGCTGGTCTTGTCTGGAAGTTCGTACTTGAGGATAAGGAATAATATTTATATTTTGCGTTTTACAAAAGAGTCTTTAATATTCATTAAAGACTCTTTTTATTTCTTAATTCAATTAAAAATAAACATTAAATACTATGAAAAATACAATCATTGTCTTCCTTCTCATATTCCTATCCTGCATGATATCAAACACCGCCCTTTCTCAGGACGAATTCGAAATGAAGGATGGTGATCAAACATTCATCATGAAAAAGTACTATATGTGTTTTCTTAAACGCGGTGATAATAGAACTCAGGACTCCGCTGAAACAGCACTCATACAGAAAGGACACATGGAGCACCTCTCAAAACTTTACAAAGAGGGACACACACAAATCGCAGGACCCTTTGGCGGTGACGGCGACCTTCGCGGCATCGTAATATTCAGCGTTAAATCTAAAGAAGAAGCCGAACGCCTCGCCAACGAAGACCCGGCAGTAATAGCAGGCCGCCTTAAAGTAGAAATCCTCGAATGGTGGGCGGCAAAAGGCTCAACCTTGAAATAACTTTCATCCATAAACAAAAAGCGGACTATAAGTCCGCTTTCTTTTTATAAGAAAATTTTTTCTTCTCTTAGCTCATTGCGAATTTTACAAATTCATTGAATGCATCAATGTTGTTGTACGCCATATCCGCAAGAGTTTTTCTATTTACATCTATTTTCTTCTTGCTTAATGCGCCCATCAGCTGCGAATAAGATACTCCGCTTATTCTTGCTGCTGCATTGATTCTGACTATCCAGAGATTTCTGTAAACTCTCTTCTTAAGTTTTCTGTCTCTGTATGAGTGTGATAAGCCCTTCTCAACTGCATTCTTCGCAACAGTGTAAACCTTGCTTCTTGCCCCTACGTATCCTTTGGCTTGTTTTAGAACTGCTTTTTTGCGCCTGTGTGCGGCGACTTTGTTTTTAGACCTTGGCATTGATATTACCTTTCGTTTAATTTAAAAATTGAGGCATCCCGCGCTGCGGAATTTCGAGACCTCTTCTTGTTTAAATTATTCCTGTTTTCGGAGGAATAAATATTTTAAAGAACTTTATAGTCTTTCTTTAAGACTTCTTTCAGAAAGTTATTCCGCAAGAATCATTCTTTTGACTCTTCCTTCGTCGCCTTTAGATACGAGCGTTGCCGTTGCAAGCTGTCTCTTCCTCTTAGGTGACTTCTTTGTCAAAATGTGACTTCTGCCGGATTTCTCTCTTTTGATTTTCCCCGAGCCTGTAACCTTGAATCTCTTGGCTGATGCACGGTTCGTTTTCATCTTAGGCATATTGTGCTTTATTTATTTGTTAATTAATTTTCTGTTTGTGTTTTTTGCTCTTCCGCAGTTGTCTCTTCTTTAACGGCTTCGGTCAGAGCCGGTACATCTGCTTTCTTAATCTCTTTCGCAAGCTTCGCTCTGTATGAAAGTATTTTATTCTTATCCGGTACTAAAAAACATGTGAGCATCTTACCTTCGAGCTTCGGTTTTGAATCTATCTTCCCTATGTCTTTCAGCTTTTCCAGTACGTCGCTCATCAGTTTCTGCCCTATTTCGGGATGCGTTATCATTCTACCTTTGTAAAGCACTGAGGTCTTTACCTTGTGTCCGTCAAGAAGAAACTGTCTTAAATGTTTCGTCTTAAATTCTATGTCGTGCGAATCAGTGTTTGCATTGAATCTTATTTCCTTAACCGTCATTACGTTCTGATTCTTCTTCGTCAGTTTATCTTTCTTCTGTCTATCGTAAGTATACTTTCCGTAATCTATTATCTTGCACACCGGAGGCTTCGAGCCTGCTGCAATTTCCACTAAATCAAGTCCTCTTGAGGTTGCTGTTCTTAACGCTTCATGCAGCGGCATAACTCCAAGCGGCTGCCCGTCTTCATCTACTACTCTTACCTGATAAGCGGTTATTTCCTGGTTTACTCTTTCCTTGTACTTTTTGTCTTTAATTTATTTAACCTTCCTAAAATTTAAAAATCGTACTTTGTTTTTTTTGCCGTAACGTTTAATCTAACTCTTTGCATGAATTCTTTCAATTCAAAAGCACCCTTATCGCCCGCACCGTGTATCCTGAGCGATACGCTGCCGCTATGTGCTTCTTTAGGTCCGAGCACGAGCATATATGGTATCTTTCTGTTCTCAGCTTCGCGTATTTTGTAATTAACTTTTTCGCTTCTGTCGTCAAGATATACTCTGAATCCTTCGTTGAACAATGTATCGTAAACGCTCTTAGCATATTCCTGCTGTGCGTCTGTTAAAGGCAGTACTGCAACCTGTACAGGTGCTATCCATGCAGGGAAGTTTCCCGCAAAGTGCTCGGTCAGTATTCCTACGAACCTTTCAAAACTTCCATATATCGCCCGGTGTATCATTATCGGTCTGTGTTTCTGTCCGTCAGAACCTTCATAAGTTAAATCAAATCTTTCGGGAAGATTAAAATCAAGCTGTACCGTCGCAAGCTGCCATGTTCTGTTTAATGCATCCTTTATGTGTACATCAATCTTCGGTCCATAAAAAGCCCCGTCTTTCTCATTTACTTTATAAGAAAGGTTATTCGCCTTTAGCGCCTGTGCAAGGGATTCTTCCGCCTTATTCCAGACTTCAACCTCACCCATTGCCTCATCAGGTCTGGTTGAAAGATAGTACATCGGAGTAAAACCAAATGTTGAGTAAGTCTCTGTCATTAATTGAAGCACTTTAGTTATTTCCTCAAGAATCTGGTCGTAAGTGCAGAATATATGAGCATCGTCCATCGTAAATTGTCTTACTCTGAACATCCCGCCAAGTGCACCGCGTATCTCGTTCCTGTGCATCCTGCCGAGCTCGCTTAAACGCAGAGGCAAGTCTCTGAAACTTCTCATCTTTGATGAATAGACTATTGTCGCCTCAGGACAGTTCATCGGTTTCAGATACATCGGCTCGTCATCGGTTATTATCTTGAACATGTTTTCAAGATAATGTGATGTGTGCCCCGATGTCTGGAATAACTGCTCTTTCACAACTATCGGTGTGCTTATCTCGTCATACCTGTATTTGTCATGAAGCTGTCTTGAAAAATATTCTATCTCTCTGTAAATAATCATTCCGTTCGGAAGCCAGAAAGGCGCACCCGGACTCACTTCGTGGAAGAAGAACAAATCAAGTTCCTTCCCGAGTTTTCTGTGGTCACGCTTCTTCGCTTCTTCAAGCATCTTTAAATGATGGTCAAGTTCCTTCTGAGAGGGAAATGTTATTCCGTATATCCTCTGAAGCATTTTGTTCTTCTCATCACCTCTCCAGTACGAACCCGAGATTGACATCAGTTTTACTGCTTTTATCTTACCTGTACTCGGCAAATGCGGTCCCCTGCAAAGGTCTGTAAACCCGCCCTGATGGTACAGCGAGACCATGTCCTCATCTTTTGCAATCGTTTCGAGTATCTCAACCTTATATTCGTCTTTTCTCTTTGTCTTGAAAAATTCTATAGCATCGGTTCTTTTCATTACTTCCCTCAAGGGTTGAATATCCCTCTTTGCGATATCCAGCATGCGCTCTTCAATCTTTTTGAGGTCTTCTTCGGTAAACTTGTGCTCTGAATCAATATCATAATAAAAGCCGCTGTCAATAGCAGGTCCCACGCCGAACTTTGCGCCCGGATAAAGCACTTCTATCGCCTGCGCCATTACGTGCGAAGATGAATGCCAGTAAAGCTCTTTGCCTTCATCCGAATCAAACTTGTGAAAAACTATCCTTGCATCTTTTGTAATAGGTGCTGATAAATCTTTCTGAACTCCGTTCACTTCGGCAAATAAAACCTGCTGTGCAAATCTTTCGCTTATGCTTTTTGCAATTTCAAAAGATGTTACACCTGAGCTGAATTCTTTTTCAGTCCCGTCAGGAAACGTTATTTTTATTATGTTATCCAAATTATTATAATTTTCTGTTCTGCAAGTTCCCGAAAAATACCAAAAGAAGTGTTTGATAAGGTGTGAATTACAGAACTTACTTCATAAAACTCTTGTGGGCGGTAATGGACTCGAACCAATGGCCTCCACGATGTCAACGTGGCGCTCTAACCAACTGAGCTAACCGCCCGAACATATAAATTAACTATTTCTCCGCTTTTTTTCAACCGATTTCTTACTCCACTTCAAGATTTTTATCAAATCTCAAATCCTACTCTCCTTGTCTTTTCACCAAAAATCTCAAAATATAAACACCTGTTAATACAACAAATTCAAAATTCGCTCTTAACCCTCTTATTTCTTTTTCATAACTTGTCTCTAATTGGCCTCTAATTAGTCTTAACTTGGTCTTATCCTGCCTTCACTAACTTGCTGTTTATTCAATACCCTCATTTTTTAATATTTTTTCGCTCTTTCACAAAGAAAATCCCCATATTCTTTTAGTGTTTTGGTGGTAAAGAGTTTCTGTTCGTTGTAATTACTAATTTTCATTTTCTCTTTGAAAGCTTTGAATCCTTCGATTTGAAATATTCTGTTTTAATATTTTTCATCCGTGTTAATCTGCAATTCGATTTTTCAAGCGATTTGCTTTCTTGCTTTATTCCCGTATTTATTCTATTTTAACACAATGAAAAGTTTACTCGTAATATTGTTCCTTTTGATTTCTTCATCGCTCTTCGCCCAGAAACTAATGCTCTTCGGCGGAGAGAACCACGACGTATATCTCGGATGCCTAACATGTACTCAGTATCATTCCGAATCTATCTGGAATGAATATGG
Source organism: Ignavibacteria bacterium (assembly GCA_041649015.1). Taxonomy (NCBI): domain Bacteria; kingdom Pseudomonadati; phylum Ignavibacteriota; class Ignavibacteria; species Ignavibacteria bacterium. The sequence continues at coordinate 161,139 of JBAZNU010000003.1, read as the reverse complement.
AATCTATGGCACAAAGTTAAACAATCTCTCTATATGGAGCGAGTTCAGCGAATTCGGGAACGAGTTCAGCCATCTCAGCCCATGGAATGAGTACGGAACAACACCCCCAATGATTATTGATGAGAACGGCCGCTTTTACGGCTACTTCACACGCAACCCTTACTACAAACAAAGAACCGATGACGAGTTCTTACTCCACGTATTGAACAACTTCCGCTACATAGGCGAAAACTTCTCAAAGTTCGTAGAAGGTCTGTATTTCTGACATATCTTTTTGTAGATTATACTCTTTCATCCTATCATATTTTGTACGGTAAATAATTAGCATTTATAATTACAAGAAATTCTTTTACTTTTAACCGAGAGATACCGACTTGCCGGACTCCCGTTTTAAATATTTAATTCCAGATTTAAAGAATGTTTAAAGCAGAAAACAACCGTCATATTAAGTAATTTTACTATCATGAAAAAACTATTTGTTGTTTTAATGATGTTCGCGGCGATGAGCGCCAATGCCCAGTGGGAGCAGATAAGTAATGGGTTTCCAGTTACTTATAACAATGCTGTTAATCCAATTATAGTATCAGATAATAAAATCATAATAGGATATGATTATTCTGGAGTTTATTATTTTTCTAACAATGGAAATTCTTGGATTCCCTCTTCATTAGAAGATATATGACATAATGGGCCGCGAAGTCCAAACACTTGTGAATGAAAGATTACAGCACGGCACGTATGAAACCACTTTCGATGGTTCAGAACTTAATAGCAGCGTGTATTTTTATAAACTGGTGACGGGGGGTTTTAGTGAAACAAGAAAGATGATTTTAATTAAATAATATATGAAGAGAATAGTTTTTGTTTTTACTGTTTTATTAATCTTTAGTGTTAGTCTGAAGTCACAAACCGGGTGGATAGTATATAGTACAGGTATCAATGCGGAACTTAAAGATATTGAATTTATAAATGCAAATACCGGATTCATCACGGCTGATACAAACTGTATTTTCAAGTCAACGAACGGTGGATTGAACTGGTTTTCCGTTCCACTGAACCTTACTTCGCCGGCTGAACTTTTAACAATTTCTTTTCTGAATCAGAGCACAGGATTTGCAGGAGGTGGACACCACATAAGTGAATACACATATACACGATATCTTTTTAAAACTACGGACAGCGGTAATAACTGGTTAAAAATTTTTCACGATTCATCTTATACAATGAACGGAGCTATTTCCAACATTATCCCTTTTAACGTAAATGATATTATAGTTTCCAACATTGCTTATATTGAGGTTTTTTATAAAGGGGGTATTTATAAATCAACGAACGGAGGGATTAATTTCAGCGAGAAATTCTCGGAATACTGCAATAGTTTAAGTTTTATAAACCAGAACACAGGATATGTGGTTTCGAAAAGAACAAGCGATTATCAACCAAGTGTAACGAGGATATTGAAAACAACAGATGGTTGCGATACGTGGACGGTACAGCATCGTGATTCCGCAAACGTAAGCTCCTATTTTTTTAAAATTCAAGCATTTGATTATAACACAGCTTATGCTTTAAACAGTACGGGTACCTCCACAAGGTTTTTCAAAACATCAAATGGCGGAGATAACTGGAATTTTACCCCGGAAGAAAACGAGAGATATAATGATATGTTCTTTGTTAATCCTTCAACCGGATGGTGCGGTGGATTCTTTGGCTCTGATTCTTGCATAATATCTTATACTACGAATGCAGGAACAAACTGGATTTTACAGAAAAGGGGTTATAATTCAAGTGTTCACAAAATATTCTTTCTTAATGAAAGTACGGGATGGGTCATACTTTCCACATGGGGAATACCTCCCCCGCTGAATAAAAAAATAATGAAAACAACGACAGCAGGTATTACTTTTGTTAAAAATGTCAGTACTGAAATTCCTTCTTTATATTCATTGGGGCAGAACTATCCAAACCCGTTTAATCCACTGACGAAGATAAGGTTTGATATTCAGAAGTCAGAATCCAGAAGTCAGAATTCAGTAGTAACATTAAAAGTATTTGACGCACTTGGAAGAGAAGTTGAAACTTTGGTAAACGAACAACTTGCACCCGGCACGTACGAAGTGACGTTTAATATTGAATCTGCCACAGAGCATAGGCGGACCTTCGGCAGCGGCGTATATTTTTACAAATTGATGACGGAGGGTTTTAGCGAAACGAAGAGGATGCTTTTAGTTAAATAATGACACTTCAGATTTTCTCTATTTACTGTAATAAGTAGTATTCGTTCGTAGGTGTTGATTATAAGCGAATAAATTAATGAAACACTCTGCAAATAAGTATAGGCGTTTGACAAAAGTTGGAAGGAGATATTTACAGGTTGAATTCATTTAATATTATTTGAATTTTTAATCTCATATCGAATGCATATTTTCTTTAATTAATTCACAAATTTTATTAAACCTTAATATATAAACTCATTTTACAATATGGAACACTTCAAAAATTTTATTAACGGCGAATGGAAAGAACCAAAGAGCGGCAAATATACAGAGAATAGAAATCCTGCAGATGTGGATGATTTAATAGGAATGTTTCCAGCATCGGAAAACGACGATGTTCAGGAAGCAATCAAAGCGGCAAAAGAAGCTTTAAAGAAATGGAGACTCGTGCCCGCACCCAAACGAGGCGATGTTCTTAAAGTTGTCGGCGATATTATGCTCGAAAGAAAAGATGATATTTCTCATGAAATGACAAGGGAAATGGGCAAGGTATTCGCTGAAACAAAAGGCGACACTCAGGAAGGCATTGATACTGCATACTATGCAGCATCAGAAGGCAGAAGACTTTTCGGAATAAATGCACCTAGCGAACTCCCGAATAAAATGAACCTGAGCTTTAGAGTACCTATTGGAGTTGCCGGAATTATCACACCTTGGAACTTTCCAATGGCAATCCCAACATGGAAAATATTTCCTGCTCTCGTTTGCGGAAATACTGTGGTTTTCAAACCTGCAGAGTTAACACCAAAGACTGCAAATACTCTCGTTAAGATTATTGACGAGGCAATGCATATAGTGCTCGGCAAGGATTATATCCCCGGAGTAATCAATATTGTCCATGGAAGCGGAAGAGTTGTCGGCGAGGCACTTCTTGAAAGCAAGGATATAGATTTAATTTCATTCACGGGCTCAACCGCAGTTGGAAAGAGAATTAATGAAGTCGGCGGAAGAGAACTAAAAAGAGTTTCTCTCGAATTAGGCGGAAAGAACGCTCAGATTGTCATGGACGACGCAAATCTCGAACTCGCTCTCGATGCTGTTCTTTGGGGAGCTTTCGGAACAACGGGACAGAGATGTACCGCAACTTCAAGACTGATACTCCATAAAGACATTCATGATAAATTTCTTGATATGCTTGTAACAAGAGTAAACAAACTAAAACTCGGTTACGGAAATGACAAAGGCGTTGATGTAGGTCCTTGCGTCAGCAAAGAACAAAGAGAGACAGTAAATGATTACGTTAAGATAGGGCTCAACGAAGACAAAGCAACTCTCGTTGCAGGCGGCGACTATGCAAAGGATGGCTCTCTTGCAAAAGGCTGGTTCTATAAACCAACGATATTCAAGGATGTAACTCCCGATATGAGAATTGCAAAAGAAGAAATATTCGGACCTGTTCTCGCTGTTCTTAAATGCTCATCACTCGAAGAAGGTATAGAAATACTTAACGGAACCGAGTATGGTCTTTCATCAAGCATATTTACTAACAACGTAAACGATGCATTCAAAGCAGTCCGCGACATACAGGCAGGCATAACATACATAAACGGAGCAACGATTGGTGCGGAAGCGCACATGCCTTTCGGTGGTGTTAAAGCAACGGGTAACGGACACAGAGAAGGCGGCTGGACGGTGTATGATTTCTATACTGAATGGAAAGCAGTTTATATTGACTACTCGGGCAAACTTCAGAGAGCACAAATAGATAATTATTAATTTTATTTTATTTATTAACCCGCGGATATTTTACACTGCGGGTTTTTCTTTAAGAATAAATTATGAACATTAAATTATTTACTTCACTTTTTATCAGCATCTTATTCTGCGCATCATTACTGCATTCACAGCCGATTGATACACTTTACAAAAAGGGTGATGACGCTCTGATTAAAGGAGATTATGAAGCAGCTCTCAGTTACTTTAAAATAATCATCAGCAAAGACCCAAAAGAATCAACAGCTTACAACTCAATAGGATTTATCCATCTGATGCAGAAGAATTATGAAACATCAATTGAAAATTTCACCAAGGCAATCGATTTAGATACTAACTACGGAAGGGCTTATTCAAACCGCGGAGCTGCTTATTTATTCATGAATGATATTGAGAACGCTTACAAGGATTTGAACCATGCTTTACAGATAAACCCGAACGATATCATGTCGCTGGTCTCCCTTGGTACGCTTTACGGACAGCTTGGCAAAATTAACGAAGCACTTGATACTTACGCAAAAGCAGAAGAAATTGACCCCTCAAAGGTCGATACTTACTGGAACCGCGGAGCACTGCTGCTGAATCTTGACAGGTTTGAAGAAGCTCTCGTTGAGGCTAACAAAGCTATACAGACAGATCCTTCTATCGCTAAGAGTTATTATTTCAGAGGAACTATTTATAAGTATCTTATGAAGTATGAACTTTCAATGGAAGATTATAAAAAGGCAATAGAGCTCGACTCGTCCGACGGCGAAGCGTACATACGCAGAGGAATTCTGTATCTTGCCATTGGTGATTACAGCAAGGCAGTCGAAGACATTGAGTATGGTTTGAAGCTTAAACCCGAACTAAGGAACGATGCGTCGGTATCAAACTATCTGAAAGAAGCAAAAGATAAACTTAAATAAATCTGTTATGAAATCCCTGTTCATAATATTGTTTACATTTGTTTTACTGACAGCCTGCGGGCAGAAAAAGGAAGAAGTTAAAATAATAAAGACAGAAGAGCCGAAAAAAGAAGCCGCCGCTGAAGAGAAAAATATAACTGCTGAAACTGAAAGTACTGAAGAAATCGAAACAAAGGAGGAACCTGTTTCAAAACCCCAAAAGAACACCTCGCAACAGTACATAACATTAAAAAGCTCGGAGACTGCCGGGAAAAAAGGTTCCTATGCTGTAGTAACGGGCTATGTGGCAGATGTGGTTGTTCGTGAAAAGGTTTCTTACCTGAACTTTGACAACAAGTATCCAAAAAATACTTTTACGGCAGTTATATTCCCCGACAAGTTTGAGGTCTTCGGCGATTTAATGGATTATAAAAACAAGACAGTTGAAGTCAAAGGTAAGATTGGTGAATATAACGGCAAACCCCAGATAATATTAAATAATAAAAATCAGTTAAGGGTGATAAATTAATGGTAACTAAAAGCGGATATGTTTCTATAATAGGTAAACCCAATGCGGGAAAGTCCACCCTTATGAATAAGTTTCTTGATTTCAAATTGTCGGCAGTCAGCAAAAAAGTGCAGACTACAAGAAACAGAATACAGGGAGTTCTTACAGGCAAAGATTATCAGATTATATTTGTTGATACACCCGGAGTTCTTGAACCAAAGTATGAAATGCAGAAATTTATGAAGAAAGAAATCAGGTCATCATTTCTTGAAACCGACCTGGTTCTCTATCTTATTGACGGCATGAATATAACTATTAAGGACCTGAAGAAGATTGAAGAAGATTTTATAAGAGAGTTTTCGTCATTCAAAAGAATAATAGCTTTGAACAAATGTGACTATCTTAAGCAGGAACAGATTACCGACAAAATAGTCACGCTTCAGCAGGAATTAAAGTTTGAAGAAATTATCCCAATATCGGCAGTAACGGGCTTAAACCTTGATTTACTTAAGCTTAAACTGATTGAGCATCTGCCCGAGGGTGACTTTTACTACGACCGTGAAACACTTACAGATAAACCCGAAAAGTTTTTCGTTTCAGAGATAATCAGAGAAAAAATTCTCGAACTATATGAAGAAGAAATTCCATACAGTGTTCATGTTGAAGTGCGGGAGTTTAAAGAAAGAGAAGAAAGTCAGAAGGATTTCATTAACGCTGACATAATTCTTGAAAGAGAAACACAAAAGATTATACTTCTTGGCAAGAAAGGGGAAATGATTAAAAAGCTCGGTGAACGTGCAAGAAAAGATATTGAAGTATTTATCGGTAAAGAAGTTTTCCTAAAACTATTCGTTAAAGTCAGAAAAGACTGGCGAAAAGATAACCGCTTCCTGAAGGATATATTTTAAAAAGGATTAATCCTGAACGTTCTCATTTCTGAGGTAAGAACCGCCTTGTATCCAAGGTCATTTGCAAACAATCTCGGCTTAACGTAATCATCAACTGAAGTATAAGTTAGGTATTTGCTGACCTCCCATGAATATTCATTGCTTTCAAGAATGCTTCGAGCAATATCCTTAGGATTTTTAAGTTCCCTTTCTCTTGTAACAACATAAAAATCACCCACAGGCATGAAGGCATGGAAATGAACGACATAGATTCCTGTTCCGGTACCCCAGTCCCATGAAAACATCGTGTTGTTCGAAACTCCCCAGTATTTATCCTGCGGAGCATCAAGTCTTGGTGCGGTTTCTGTTCCTATGTTGTATGTTGCTCCGGGATAAGAGTAAGTATTACTGACAAAACTTCCGCCATTCTTTAATCCTCCCCTGCCTTCAATCTTTAATCTGTAACCATACGGTAAGTTCTGAGGTACAATAATCTTGGAAGATATTATATCGCCTTCCGTTACGTTTAAAGTCAGTTCTGCATTCCTGTGCTGTGAAAGAAAATCTGCAAAGACAGAAAAGCCCTTCATATCATAAGCAAATGCAGGAGGATATATTGTAACGCTTGATGTGCCTGGTGTCCTTCCGTATGACAAAGAATCGAAGACTACTGTCTGCGGATATCCTTCTTTCATTATAGTCATCGGATATTCTAAATACTTTATGTATGCTGTCGGAGTTTTTTCAAGGTATATCATTCTGCCGTTAAGTCTTGTAATGTATGAGGGAAAGTTAATGTTAACAACTTTTGTCCTTTCACCCGCAGAGGCAAAGACATCCTCGCAGCTGAAAACATCCTCGGCTAAGAATTTTATAATTGCACTTCTTCCGCTCGACAAGATTGGAAATTCTACTTTAACAAACTCAGTATTGATATTACGTGATGCGTTAAGTCCAAAAAATATCAGCTCCGGATTTTTAACAGACAGGTCTTTGTACAGAACACCGATATTTGAAGATAAATCATAAAGAAGAAGGTCATAATTCCAGTCGTCAGTTGAAATTATAAACTTGCCGTCACTTCCCGTACTTGCAGATCCGCCTCCAGTAATGGCAATTGTTACATTAGGTACAGGAAAATATCTTTCATCCAGTACTTTTCCTGCTATCGTATGTGAATAGACATCGACGCTTGAAATAAAGAGTAACACTATTATGATTTTCCTCATAAATTATAAAATTATTATTCGTCTGAAAGTCTTTTAATTTCATCTCTTAGTTCAGCAGCACGCTCAAACTCAAGGTCTTTTGCAGAATTAATCATTTCTTTTCTTAGCTGCTCAATTAATTCTTTGCGCTGTTCTTTATTAATCTTCTTGAATAGCGGCTCCGTAAGAACTGACAGAGAGGTTTTCTCGTCACTCTTTGACTTTCTCTTAGGGTCATATTTTGCTTTAGAATCCGCTACTATAGTAGTCGACATAATTTCCTCGTAAGTCTTATATATAGTCTTAGGTTCAATATTATGTTCCTTGTTGTAATCATTCTGTATCTTTCTTCTTCTTGCGGTTTCGTTTATAACTTTCCTCATTGAATCCGTAACCTTATCGGCGTACATTATGACGAGTCCGTTCACGTTTCGGGCTGTTCTACCCGCTGTCTGAAGCAATGACTTTTCGGAACGCAGAAACCCTTCTTTATCGGCATCAAGAATTGCGACTAATGATACTTCCGGCAAGTCAAGCCCTTCGCGCAGAAGGTTAACGCCAACAAGAACGTCAAACTCTCCAAGTCTGAGTCCCCTAAGTATTTCAACTCTATCGAGGGAATCAACTTCAGAATGCATATATTTAACTTTAACACCAATACCTTCTAAATAATCCGTAAGGTCTTCACTCATTCTTTTTGTGAGGGTTGTAACAAGAACTCTTTCTTTCTTAGTGCTTCTTATTCTAATCTCATTTATAAGGTCATCAATCTGATTCTTCACCGGCCTTACCTGTATCTCGGGGTCAAGAAGACCTGTTGGACGAATCACCTGTTCAACTATTGAGCCGCCGCTTTTAGTTAGCTCATAATCGCTTGGAGTTGCACTTACAAATATAACTTGATTTATAGCTGCCTCCCATTCTTCAAAAGTCATTGGCCGATTATCAAGAGCTGACGGCAGGCGAAATCCGTGTTCAACAAGAGTCTTCTTTCTCATTCTGTCGCCGTTATACATTCCCCTGATTTGCGGAACAGACACATGGGACTCATCAACAACCAAAAGAAAATCGTTAGGGAAATAGTCGAACAAACATGAAGGTCTTGTTCCTGCAGCACGCCTGTCAAGATGTCTTGAATAGTTTTCAATACCCGTACAATATCCAACTTCTTTAATCATTTCAATATCGAAGTTTGTACGCTGCTCTATTCTCTGTGCTTCAATAAGTTTATCGTTCTTCTGGAAATACTGGATCTGTTCGTACATTTCTTTTCTAATATCATCAATTGCCTCATCAATTTTTTCCTGAGTTGTAACGAAGTATTTTGCGGGATAGATTGATACACTATCATCAACGCCAATTGTTCTTCCGGTTAACCTTTCAATATAACTAATTCTTTCAATAATGTTGTCGAACAACTCTATTCTTATACCCTTTTCATCTTCGTAAGCAGGTACGATTTCGACTGTATCTCCTCTTACACGGAAGTTGCCTCTTCTGAAATCGGAATCGTTTCTAACGTAATGGATATTAACAAGTGTTGTAAGCAAATGCTTTCTTGAAATCATTTGCCCTTTACGAAGCACAAGAACCTGTTCAGCATAATCTTCCGGAGCCCCAATGCCGTAAATACAACTAACAGAGGAAACTATAATAATATCACTGCGACCTTCAAGCAGTGATGCAGTAGCCCGTAGTCTTAACCTGTCAATTTCTTCGTTGATTGATAAATCCTTAGCAATGTATGTATCAGTTGAAGGAATGTATGCCTCGGGCTGGTAGTAATCATAATAAGATATAAAAAACTCGACACGATTTTCGGGAAAGAATCTTTTAAACTCACCAAACAACTGAGCTGCAAGCGTCTTATTGTGCGACATTACAAGTACGGGTTTGCCTATATTCTCAATCACGTTCGAAATTGAGAATGTTTTACCCGAGCCTGTAACACCGAGAAACACCTGATACTTTTCATCTCTTTTTAAAGCCCGTGTTAATTCCTCAATGGCTTTTGGCTGATCACCGGTTGGTTTATAATTTGATTCGAGTTTAAAGTTCATGAATAAAGATAATCTTTTGTAAGATTATTTTTAAGGTCTAAACACTTCGAAATTAGATTTACTGAATTTCTGTAATGAGGTTGATTTCTTTAAGAACTTTATTTATTCTGACAAGCTCCTCCATTTCACCAGATTTTACAACTGCTTTACCCTTTGTGTGAGCTATTATAGCAATCTGTTCACACTGTATAATATCAAATCCGGTTGCTTTCTGAAGCTGAAGAATCACCTGATCCCAGAAATGTGTGGAGTTAAATATCAGAAGTTTTTTCTGAGTTGGTGTATCAATATCTGTGTTCGATAATTCCTGTTCTTTAGTGCTCATACAAAATTTAATTTCTTGAGAATGAACAAAGAACTTCACAAATTTCATCCTGCTTATCTCTATAAGGTGTCCAGTTTGCACCTTTGAATCCGTTCATTGCAATATAAAAAATCAGCAGTTCATTATCTCTTGATATAGCGTAACCGGCAAGAGTGCTGACACCATTAATTGAGCCGGTTTTAGCATGAACATTGTACATTGCTTCGGTATCGATCATTCTTTTCTTAAGTGTTCCATCGACACCTGCCACAGGAAGGGAGTTGTAAAAAATATCAAATGTTTTAACGTCATCGAACATATATTTAAGGAGTTGTATATAGACGTTTGATGTAGCATAATTAAACCTTGTTAATCCTGAACCTTCAAGGAATTCATATTCACTACGTGATATTCCAATGCTTGTGAATAATTCAACCACAGCGTCAGCTCCTTTATTAAGTGTTCCCGGAGCAGAATCATGAACAGCTCCAACCACTTTAAAGAGTGTGATAGCATATTGATTATCGCTTGGCTTGTTCATGCTTACAAGAACCTCTGCCATTGAATGAGTAATACGCGCTATTTCCTTTGGGGAGTCCGGTGTTGTTCCCGCAACAATAATACCTCCAAGCGTTACACCTTTATCCTTGAATTCATATTCAATCGTGTTGGCAATAACAACGGAAGGGTTTGTTCTGCTAGCGTTTCTATCAATGCATAAAGCGTTAACGAAGGGCCAGTACTGAAGTTTGGTATCACCAGAGTAATAGTCGGCTAGTCCAAAATACTCTTTGTCGAGATACGAGTCGTCGTATACGATATTACCTGTGATTTCAGTTATATTCTGGGCAAGAAACTTTTTTATCAGGGTGAATAAGTCTGCCGTATCAAATTCAGGGTCGCCATAACCTTTTATATAAAGATTTCCGTTTATTACACCATCACTAATATTTACATCATCTGTATAAAGAACCGTCTTAAACTCGTACCCGGGCCCGAGAAATTTTAGTGCTATTGCAGAAGTTACTAATTTTGATATTGATGCCGGTATCATTTTCTTTTCGGGCTGGTATTCATAAAGCAAGTCGTATTTATTAGCACTTGCAACCTGGATTGATACGTCACAGTTTATAGTCTTTACAATGGCATCAATACTGTCTTTAAGCTGCGATATTTTATCATGTTTCTCCGCAGATAATGACGCAACAAAAACGAAGGACAGCAATAAAGCTGTAAGGATTGCTTTTTTACTTATCTGAAATATACTCATTAATTATTTTGTTTGCTCTTTTCAATATTTTTCTTGACTTGCTAAAAGTAAGTCTTTCAAAACTTTTTTCTACGGATAACCATTTATAGTTAAGAATTTCCTTGCCGTCAATCCTGACTTTATCAACGAGAGATTCGGCCACATAATAATCAACATTTTTATTTACTTTAGATTTCCCGTTCTTGAAAGAATATTTATCTCTGAGAAGAATTTTCTTTTTAACAAATACTATTTTCTTAATTCCTGTTTCCTCCCTCAGTTCCCTTACAGCGGTATCGATTATTCTCTCACCTTTTTCTATATGACCTTTAGGAAATCCCCAATGACCTTGATGCTGCTTCAATAAAAGGTACATGACCTTCCGAGGAAACCTATGAAACAGAATAATACCTACAGAATGATTGTTCTTGGTTATCATTTATAAATTGTTCTTGCTATTGTTTTTAACTTTAACCCATACTTCATCCATTTCCTCAAACGTCATATGGTCGAGTTCAAGGTCGTTTGTCTTAGCATACTCTTCAATCTTTTGAAACCTATACATAAATTTTTCTATAGTCTTTCTTAAAGCATCTTCGGGGTTTATTTTAAGGAATCTGGCATAGTTAACGATTGAAAACAACACATCTCCGAATTCATCCTCAATTTTATCCTGTGATATATGATGCACAATATTATGTTTTAGTTCGTTTATTTCTTCGAGAATTTTATCGTAAACAGGCTTTACGTCTTTCCAGTCGAAACCAACTTTAGCAGCTTTTTCTTGAACCCTGTATGCACGAAACAGAGCGGGCAGTTCTTTTGGAATGCCGTCAAGAACAGAGTTACGTCCTTCATGTTTTTTCAGTTTTTCCCAGTTGGTTTTAACATCATCGCTGTTTGTGATAACAGCGTCACCAAAAACGTGAGGGTGTCTGTAAATCAGTTTAGCTGTTTCTTGTTCAATAACCTGTATTAGATTAAAATCGTTTGTTTCTTCAGCCATAATACCGTGGAAAATAACCTGCAGCATTAAATCGCCGAGTTCCTTTCTAAGTTCGGTCATATCACTATTATCAATAGCTTCAATAACCTCGTAAGACTCTTCGAGAAGGCAGCGGCGAAGACTTTTGTGTGTTTGTTCAATGTCCCAGGGGCATTCTTTTCTTAATCTTCTGACAACGTTCACAAACTCTATAAACTTATCTGCAAGCAGTTTTTCTGATTCGTTCAATATGCCATATTTACATTTTCAATAATTAAGCATATTACTAATTTAAAAAAGGTTTTTCAATTTAAAAACAGGTGACAAATTTCAGAAAGATTATAGATGTAAAATCAAAGAGTTCATATAAGCGACAGAATCGGTTATATGAACTCTCTTAATATTTATTATAATTTATTTTCTGCTTTTCCATTTATTAGCAAAAGCAATCATAACGAAGCAACGGCTTATTTTAGAAGAATCATTCTTTTTGATGCAACGAAATTCTCAGCAGTCATTTTGTAAAAGTATGTTCCTGACACGAGTGCTGATGCATCAAAGTTGATCTTATATTCTCCAGCATTATGATAACCGTTTACCAGTTCCGATATCCTTCTCCCCATAGCATCATAAACTGTTAGGTTGACCATACCAGATTTAGGCATGGAGAAGTTAATACTGGTAACGGGATTAAACGGATTTGGGAAATTTTGAGAAAGTTTATATTCTGAAGGAATTTCCGCGGATATTTGGGTAACCGAAGTAGCTTCGGTAACATCAACTCCGAAATTAGCAGCAGCTGAATTTGGAGTAGATCCAACATAAGGAACAAACGGACAACCTCCTACGGACCAGTTTCTTCTATTAAGGGCAATGTCCAGCTGCCAGATATTTCCTCCAGTACCTGAACCGCCGCATTGACCGACAAAAACAATCAAGCTTTTAGTAGGATCATATACAAATGGTTTTTCAAGTGTTATTGAAAACCAGGTGTTTGCGGTAAATGTAAGCGTTGCAGATTGTTCATAATAAACTGTATCAAGCGGTGAATAGAAAGTACCGAGTGGAAAACTTGTGATTGTATCTTGTTTCATCATCACTACAAGATCAGTATACGTGCGGCTTCCTGTACCTGTAGTGCTTGTTTCAAAATAGATTGTTGTTATCATCTTCCCCGCCGGTAGTGGCGATGGTTGAGTAAAATCCCCCGGATAAAAGACCCATTGAACTGCTTTACCTGGTGTCTGAGCAAACGGGAAAGAATTATTACTTGTACCTGCACCTGTAAAATTATAATATTGAGGCGTTTGAGCAAATAAATCTGATGAAACGAGAATAAATAAGAATAAGATTGTCGTGCTTAAAAAAGTTTTGCTTAAAAATTTCATGATAATTTTAATAAGTTATTTTAAAAAAGAGTACAAATCAATTCAAAATATAAATTCGTCAGAAAACAAAGACTTAATTTAATACTAAATTAATTTTTGTTAAGATTAGGAATATAAATCTATTCACTCCAGATAGCAATATAGGTATATTATAGCCAAAAGAGTAATATAAAGAACAATAAAATCGTATTTAAAAATAGTTAAAATCTTTTGAAACGGGATATCCAACAGATTAATATGAGATTTTGCACTGATTTAGAAGATCATAAATTTTAGATTAATAGGTGTCTTATTTTATCAATAAATTAAAATTATAGTGGAGTGTTATGAGGGTATTTATATCTTTGAATCTGGAAAAAGGTACACAAAAGCTTGTTAAGAAATACAAAGATGAACTGAGAAGCACAATGGATACTGATAAAACCGAGAAGATAAAATGGGAAGCAGAAGATAAATATCATATAACATTGTTCTTCATCGGAGATATAAAAGACGGTTTGAAGAATATTATAATACAAGAACTTGATAATATCAGAAGCATGAATATTGGGAGGATAGAGTTTGAGTTTGACAGAGTATCAGCATTTCCTGATTTAAGAAATCCGAGAGTAGTATTTCTGGATGTAAGAGATAAAGAGAGAAAGTCATACGAGCTTAGCAAAGCGATTGATGAGATAATGTATAAATTGGGATTTGAACAGAGTAAGAAGTTTGTACCGCATATAACTTTAGGCAGAGTAAGAAAGAATGAGAGAATACATATGAGAGATATGATGATTGAATGCGAAAACGAAAAGTTTACTGTTAACAATGTTTGCCTGATGAAGAGTACGCTGACGAGCAAGGGGTCTTATTTTGAAGAGGTGCATAGGGTAGAGCTATAAGTATATTTAAATTGTTGCAAGCATTGATGCTTGCGTTACCTTAGAAACAGAACACAATTTTGGGCATAAAAAAAGACAGATGCATTAAGGAGGAACGCATCTGTCAATAAGGAGGAGAACAATAAAAATGAAAAACAACAGATATAAATTACTTATTTTTCAAAAATTGTTCTATACCAAAAATTATCACACTATTAAAGTGCTGTTATATCAACTAATATTCCTTACATAATTAACGTGAAAGTTCTTGACTTTATCAACAAGAGCCTGAATATCTTCTCTTGGCGGCAAGAATGTTGTTCTGAAGTGCATTGTAGATGGCAGCTGACCGAAGCCAGAACCAGGTACAACGCAGATACCTGTTTCTTCGAGGAGTGCAAAACAGTAATCTGAATCGCGTTTGGAATCGTAAGCAACTCTTTCTTCTTCTGACATCTTATTAACATCAACAGATTTGCTGTGCGGCAGTTCGAACCTAACGAATGCATACATTGCACCCTGAGGGATTTCGCATGTCATTCCATCAATCTGATTTAAACCTTTGCCGAGAATTTCAGCCTTCTCTTTGAGTTCTTTAAGAATGCCATCACGCTCTTTAATATAAAGGTTAAAGCTTGGTTCGCCCTTTTTAGGAGGAGCCACCATTAAGTAAGTGACGATCTGACCGTCAACGTTTGAGCAAAGCCCTATAGACAGAAGCTTAACAAGATGTGCAAACACATCATCGGGAATATTTCTAACTTCAAAATATCCGCCGCGATGACCGCATTCACCGAGAAAACCTTTAGAGACCGAATGGAAACTGAATAGAGTTACCTCTTTTTCGTTCATGCTGTGCATTACTTTCGCAAAGGAAGTAAACTCAAGACCTTTGATATAAACGTTTTCCTGATAGACTTCGTCTGCAAGCAATACGAGGTTTTTAGCTTTAGCAAAACGGACAATCATTTCCATGTTATCTTTGGAAAGAACTGCGCCTGTTGGGTTTCCCGGGTTTATGACAGCAAGAGCAACGGGATTTATACCTTCTTGTTTTGCTTTGCTGTAGCTTTTTTCGAGTTCGCTTTCATTTAACTGCCAAGAATTCTTTTCATCGAGAAAGTAACCGATTTGTTTAGCACCATAAAGAGCGATAGTCGCACTGTACAAAGGATACTGGGGTATTGGAATCATGACGCCGTCGTTAGAGTTCTTAAGCAAGAGAGTGAGAGCAGCCTGAACACCCTTACTTGCACCGTCGGTAAGCATTATTTTATCTTTATCCGCGGGGATACCATCTCTTTGGGAGATAAAGTTTGCGATTGCTTCACGGATAAAAGGAACGCCTGCACTCTGGGTGTAAGCACCTGTACCCGTGGGATTCTTCTGCATAATATATTTTGCTCTTTCAATAACATCTGAAGGAAAGATTTTTGCGGCATCTTTATTATCTATCAAGTCAGGATACTCAAGCAAAGACAGCACCTGCCTTATAAAGGTTATTGGCTTTTGTTTAAGTGCCTGCGGGTTTCCGATGTTGCAATAAATAATTTTCTTTCCCTGGTTTTCGAGTTCCTGTGCTCTTATAACTATCTTACCTCTAACGGCATATTGAGCTTCAATAAGATTTGGATTTACGTCTTTAATGCTTATCATATTATTAATGAGATGATTTATACAAAAATAGCAATAGGAAACATGTTTTTAAAGGAAGAAATCATTAGTCCGAATGCATTTTGCCGAGTTCGCCTTCGCTCTTTGCAACGGTAACTGCCGTGAATGAGTCGGAGACAACGTTCGGGATAGTGCGAGCCATATCGAGAACGCGGTCAACACCGAGAATAAGGGCAATGCCTTCTTCGGGAATACCGACAGAGCGCAGAACTATGATTAGCATAATCAGTCCAACGCCGGGAACGGGTGCTGTGCCTATTGATGCAAGGACGGCTGTGATAACAATTGTGATTTGTTTAGTTAAGTCCATTTCTATGCCGTACACCTGAGCGATAAACATTGCTGCGACCGCCTGATATAATGCAGTACCATCCATATTTATAGTAGCTCCGAGAGGCAGTACAAAGCTGGCAATTTTATTCGAGACGCCGAGCTTCTTTTCAGCAACTTCCATTTCGAGAGGAAGCGTGGCAGCAGAGGAACTGGTTGAAAATGCAACAATCATGACCTGCCGCAGGGCTTTATAAATAGGCAGGACTTTTTGCCGAGCGATAGTTTTTAAGAGAGTCGGGTAAACAAATATCATTAAAAACAGAAGCCCTGATGCTACAGTAACAACGTACATAAGCAGGGTTTGAAGTATGTTGAAGCCGAACTCCGCGACAGTAGCCGATATCAAGGCAAAGACAGCGAACGGAGCTATGAGCATAACCTTTTCAACAAGAAGAATCATAGCGCTGCTGAGACCATCGAAGAAATTGATAATGGTTTTTGATTTATCTTTAGGAATCTGCGTTAAGAATATTCCCGTTAGAATAGCAAAGAAGACCACCTGCAGGAAATCACCGTCAGCGATGGCTTTGAACGGATTCCGCGGGACGATATTAACGAAGAAGTCAACTATATTTACCGAAACTTCCTGCTGAACTTTTGACGATGCTTCGTCGCTGAAAGTCTGGAGGAGCATAGTTTTTGTTTCAGGCGGCATAAAATTGCCCGGCTGAAAAATATTTGCAAACAAAAGACCTGTTGTGATTGCAATAACAGTTGTGAACATAAACAGTAGAACCGTCTTGCCGCCGATACGTGCGACGTTTTTCAGGTCGGAAAGAGATGCGGCACCAACAAGCAGTGATGCAAAGACGAGCGGAACGGCAATCATATTAAGCAGGCGGACAAAGATATCACCGACAGGCTTTATAAGAGCGCCGAGGGTTTTAGACTTTGTGATTTCGCGGACTTCGGTAAAAACTTTTTCCTGATTATCGAAAGTAGTGATTTTAACTTTAACCTGTTCTTTGAGTTTTTTATCTGTGAATGATTTTGAATACTTGATGATTGCAAGCTGAGAGTTTGAGTCGAAAGAGCTGAGCACAGAATCGCCAAGAAGAAATTTAACTTCAGAAAAACCTTTAACCTTTTCGATACCAGCTTTTGAGACGACTTCAATATCGCTTGAGCTCATGTGAAAGATGGAGCCAAAGACGGCGCCAAGAATGAGACCAAGCAGAATCTGATTGTGAATCTTAATCTTAAATTTCTTCATAAGGCAAAATAATATCCGCTATGATTATAAAATTATGCAATAATTTCAATTGCAAATGGATTATATTACGGGTAAATCAATTTCGCTATAAGATGTTGATGACCACTCCGCATTAGAGGAGCCAGCGTTTGGTTTTACGGCGGCAAAATAGATGCGGGCTTTTTTAAAACTATTGATACAGTTTTTTGTATAATCATTTATATTGAATGAAACGGAGTCGGTGCTCCCACCTGATTCGTTTGGAATGTTTGCGGTTATGGAAAAATAATCATCTTCTATTTCAAGATTATCAGACCTTTTATCAAAACAAAATGCGAGAAAAGTGCAAGTGTAAGGCGGCAGAAGTCCGGAGGCTGCGACGCGGTTGATTTTGTATTCGACGGTAATGGAATTATTGCTAACAGCAACATTATAAAGAGAAAGGTCTATACCGCCCTGAGGGGTAATGGTTGATGCAGAAGAGGGCTTACTGTCATCGACTGATTTTATGTTTGCTTTAATCAGTTTAGTATAGGCGCTTCTTCCGAGAGCGTTTGAATATTTCCATATTTTATTTATGGGATTAACGGAAGAGGCGGCAACGGCAAAATCGGTGCAGACAGCAAATCGGCTACGATTGCTGACACAATTTTTTGATTTTGAGATTTTGATGGTTTTTACGTATTCCGAGATGACGGTTTTGCCGTTAACATTGCGATAAACGACATCACCAACTCTGCCTGTTGGTTTTCCGAGGACTTGTTTCTTATTAACTGCCATAGTATTTGATTTTTGATTAAATATGGTGATTTTGGAGATAAAACGCAATATAAATATATCGCAGGCATATCGCAGGCATAACGCAGACATATCGCAGGCATATCGCAGGCATATCGCAGGCATACGAAAAATATGATATTTACAAGGATATAAGGAAGCAGGAGTGGAAATACTATCCATAATATGAAATGTATAAATTGGAAATTATGGAGGGAGAGACACAAGGGAGATTTATGGCAATGATATCATCGCGAATTATTTGAGTACAGCCATTGCGGAATTTTTAAGAAGGGCGATTAAATGAATATTATTATTGAGTTTCATTAATGAATTTTGATTAATAATTTTAAATTGGGAAGGGATAATTTTTAGATTTTATTAATGAGATTAATTTAATGAATATTAATTAATGATATTTTAATAATACAGATATGAAGATTTTAAAAGCAGTTATTTTGGTGATTTTGCTTTTTCCAATAATCAGCAAAGGGCAGGCGGAGAATCCGATAAAGAGCGTTAGGGGTACGTGGATAAATTTTGCGTATCAGGACGAAAGGAATAAATATATGAATCCTGCGGGTATTGATATGACGTCGCCGGAACTCTGGAGATTGAAGATTAAAGAGCTATCGGAAATGGGAATGGAGTATATCGTTATAATGTATGCCGCTAATGAAAGAAAATCTTTTTACCCTTCAACATTCATGCCGCCAGCATACACATCGGGGAGAGAGAGTCCAATAGATGCGGTGATGAATGCAGCGGACGAGCACAACTTAAAAGTATTTATGAGTACCGGCTGGGCGGTTAATCAGGATGACAATATACTAACGCAGGAAATTCTGGAGACACAATTAAAAATATTGCGGGAGACTGCGGGGCTTTATTCAAAACATAAATCATTTTACGGATGGTACTATCCCTGTGAAGGCGTGATAGTACCGTATTTATCGCAAGAGCATGTAAATATAACGAACAGGTTAAGTGCTGAGGCAAGGAGTTTAACACCCGGTGCGAAGATAATGGTTTCGCCGTATGGAATACGTTCAGTTGATTTTTCAGAGCGTTTATTTTCAGCACAGATTTCGAAATTGAATGTAGATATAATTGCTTATCAGGATGAGATTGGCTGTGTAGTAGAAAAACTGCCGCTGCCAAAAATGAAAGAGAACTTTGCAAGATTAAGAGAAATGCACAATACAAATAACATTGCATTCTGGGCGAACAGTGAAATCTTCACCTGGGAGAAAGAATTAAACGTACGAAACTCTGCTTTGATACCTGCGCCACTGCCGAGATTTTTATCACAATTAGCAGGACATACCAAGGCAGGGGTAGATGAGATAATAAGTTTTGCGGTATGCGGGATACTTGATAAGCCGGGTTCGGAATATCCTTTAGGGCATCCGATATATGCGGGGAGCGCTTACAAAGATTACATGGACTGGAAGAGCGGAAAAGGAAGATGGAAGCTGCTGGGTGCAACTTTTATGGGTAATTTAAAACATGAAGGAATATCGAGTAAAGTAACATACGGGTTTGCTCCTGCTGAACAAAATTCAAGCGGAAACCTGACGGACGGGCTTTTAGGAGCAGAGACGACATACGATAAGAACTGGCTTGGTTTTGACAAGAACGATTTGATAGCAACGATTGACCTTGGAACAGTACAGAGGATAAAAACACTTGGAGCACGGTTTTTAAATTACAGACCGTACGAGGTATTTCTACCCGGAAGTGTACGGTTTTCATTATCGAATGACGGTTATGATTTCAGAGAGCTGCCAGTGATAACATTTGATAATTATACTTATGATTATTATGACTGCTGGATTGATGTGGCGATGATTGACATTGATGAAGAGGCAAGGTTTATAAGGGTTTTCGCGGTGAACACGGCGAGGAAGTGGATATTCGCGGATGAGGTGATGGTGAATCCGGAGTATTGATTTTTTGAGGTTATGTCATATTGTGTATTAAGGGAATTTACGACTAATCATTAGACGTGACAAGTGATACAAACAAAAGAGAAGAAATTAAATTGATTTCATGATGAGATCCCCTCTAAGAACATGAGGGGATGACAAACAGGGTAAGATATGATAAATTGCACAAAGGGTGTTTTCCATAGCTGATTTAAGACAAAGTACGCATATGTGTGATTAAAATAATTGATTACGTGATGAAATCCCCGCCAAGAGCATTCGGTAATGTCAAACAGGAAGTGGTTCTAATAAAATGTTATTTATTTTAAAAATTAATTTGGGGATTGCAGGACGGTGCTGAAATTTTCGAGAATCTTTGACATTGTGTGATAGGAGATTGCGTTAGCACCTTCGTAGGGATGGTCGAGAACATATATCAGATACAGGATGATTATATTGATGAATGTGAACGCGATGGCGAGAAAGAAATACGGAAAACGGACACGCACGCCGAAGAAGAAAGAGAACGAGAATGAAATAAAGCAGCCGAGAATCATAACAACCCAAATAATAGTCGGGATTGAGTTTGTTATGTAGAAATACCTGAAACGTCGGGCTTCGCTGATGCCTTTGAGTTCATTCAGGCACTTATCGTACAGGATTGTATTGCTGATTGTT
Organism: Ignavibacteria bacterium; assembly: GCA_041649015.1. Classification (NCBI taxonomy): domain Bacteria; kingdom Pseudomonadati; phylum Ignavibacteriota; class Ignavibacteria; species Ignavibacteria bacterium. The sequence continues at coordinate 140,229 of JBAZNU010000003.1, read as the reverse complement.
TTAATATCGATTTTAATAAAGTCTTCCCATATTCGATTAAACGCCGCATTACTTTTATAAGAATAAACACCCATTTGCATTTCAGGAATTTCCATTTTATTAATAATCTCAGTGTAGTCATAAATACTCATCATGAGGTCAGTACGAACGGGTTCATCGAGTCCCTGCACTGTAAAAAACAGGTTTGAAATCTGGTTAGACTCAGAATAGATATGATTCTGAGCGTTATTATAATCAGTCCAGTTTATATAAACAACGAATGCGATGAGGACAGCATAGAGCAAACCATAGGCATTGAAAAGATAGCTTGTAACGTTATGGTATTTTTCGAGGTGTTCATAATCATAGAACCTGTGAATAAGATAAAAGCCAATGAAAGCGATTACGACGCTCAGCAGAGCAACGATAATCACCATCAGCCAAATAGGTATATAGAGTAAGAAACTCATATTCACGATGCTTTATTTATTCTGAACTTCGAACCAAATTTTTGTTGTTTCCGGAAACAGTTCAAGCATAAACTCTTTAATGACTTTAGCATACTCTCTGATTTCCCACTGTGCATGGGCATTGTCACGCAGGTCAAGAAAATTCATGACTGCCTGAAAGGATGCTGTCCAATAAACTTCGGTAAACTGATTCAGGGGCAGAATAACACGCGCCTGTTCCTTAGCTACGCCGAGTCCGAGAAGTTTATCATAGCATCCAAGAATTTCCTTCATGGCATTGTCGAAAATCTTTTTTGCTTCAGACTGATTTTCTATTTCCCCTGCGGAAGCCTGTTTATTATCTTCTGACTGCGCACGCCAGACATCGGGTGTGTAGAAATCGTTAACGGGCACGTATCTGCCGCTGATTTCATTCCACGCATGGTCTTTAGTGGGATAGCTTGAAGAAGTTTCAATACCGACGACATGTTTATACCACTGGCGCATGACGAATTCAGGAGCTTTAACATGAAACTGAACGACTATATGCCGAAACGGTGAATAGTGCTTATTTTCGGCGAGATACCTGACGAGAACACTGTCTCTCTGCGTAAATTCCTGCTTCTTTTTCCCGAAAGAAACGCGAGCGGAATTAACGACTGTTAAGTCAGAGCCGAGCTTATCAATAACTTCAACAAAACCTTTATCAAGAACTGTTTTTTTCTGAATATTTTCTGTCATTAGATCAATAAATAATTTTTATACTTCATAATAAAGATGGAATTCATAAGGATGCGGACGAAGCTGAACCTCCTTAACCTCTTTATCCATCTTATAATCTATCCAAGTCTGAATAATATCTTCTGTGAAGACCCCGCCTTTAAGCAGGAAGTCGTGGTCTCTCTTAAGGTTATCAAGAGAAATTTCAAGAGAGCCGGGAGCCTGACGAATTTCTTTTTTCTCAGCTTCGCTGAGATGGTAAATATCCTTATCAACATGCGGACCCGGGTCGATTTTATTTTCGATACCGTCAAGACCTGCAAGCAGAATAGCAGAGAAAGCAAGGTAAGGATTTGCCGTACCGTCAGGGCAGCGGAACTCAACACGCTTTGCTTTTGGGTTGTTAGAATACGATGGTATTCTGATACAGGCGCTTCTGTTACGCATTGAATACACGAGGTTTACAGGGGCTTCGTATCCGGGTACAAGACGTTTATAAGAATTTGTAGTCGGGTTAGTAAAAGCAAGCAGAGAAGGAGCGTGCTTTAGAATACCTCCGATGAAATGAACTGCTATTTCGCTAAGACCTGCGTATTGATCACCAGCGAAGAGAGGCTTGCCGTCTTTCCAGAGCGAAACGTGAGTATGCATACCGCTACCGTTATCGCCAAAAATGGGCTTCGGCATGAATGTGGCGGTTTTGCCAGCTTCGCGGGCAGTATTTTTCACAACATATTTAAAAGTCTGAAGATTATCAGCAGCATCGAGCAGAGGACCGAAGCGGAAATCAATTTCGCTTTGACCAGCGGTAGCGACTTCATGGTGCTGAACTTCGACATCAATACCGAGATTAATAAGATTTTCGACCATCATATTTCTGAGGTCATTTGTAGAATCCGACGGAGGAACAGGGAAGTAGCCTTCTTTAATTTTTATTTTATGACCAAGATTTGCTTCAGATTCGGAGCCAGTATTCCAGAACCCTTCGCGGGAATCAATTCTATACCAGCTTGAGTATTCGTTTATATTATATGCAACGTGATCGAGGATAAAGAACTCAGCTTCGGGACCGAAGAAAGCGACGTCGGCGATGCCTGTTGATTTCATATAGTCAACGGCTTTACGGGCAATAAGCCGCGGGTCTCTATCATAGGGCTTCATTGTCATAGGGTCAACGATATCGCAAATAATGAAAATCGATTTATGTTTAATGAATGGGTCAATCTTAGCTGAGGATGCATCGGGCATGACAAGCATATCAGACTCATTGATAGACTTCCAACCGCGAATAGAAGAACCGTCGAAACCGAGACCTTCATAGAAATGAGATTCTTCGAGTTTATCTGCCGGAATGGAGAAATGCTGCCATTGACCGGGCATATCGGTGAATCTAAAATCTATCATTTTAACTTCTTTTTCCTTGATGAGTTTGAATACGTCCTGTACTCTTTTAAGCTTTTCCTTTTGTTCTTCTATGTTGTTCATTTTTAGAGTTATAAATTATTTTATTTGAATTAAAGCAAGATAGTAAAATTTGGGAATATATTTTAGTATAAAAGAAACGAGGGGGAGAAAAACGCGGATGAACGAGGATAGTATTTTACAATAAGAGCTGCACACTGATGATGAGGAAAGAATAGGTTTAAGGGGTTTAAGAGCATTAATCAAAAATACTTTTTAACACCAAAACACCAAAGACACCAAAAATCATAATTTACATCGTATGAGAAAGTAATGAAGAACGAAAGAAATTAGCACACTGATAACAATGAAAGAGTATGATTTACAAGGATGAGATTGAGAAAGAGAGTATGTTTCTGAAAGGTGCTTGATAAGATCCCCTGCCTAAAGGTGAACCTGCGGCAGGCAGGCCGCCAAGAGCATGCGGGGATGACAAGCTATAAATCAATATTATATTTAATACAGGATGATGCGGAGGGCTTCTGAAACTGCGAACTTATCGAAGACTTTTTCACCGATTTTGCATTCGCCGCAATTGCCGTGAACGCAGAAGAAATTATGGAGGTGAATTAGTCCCTGAGACTCGGCGACAGTTTTTGAGGGATATTCAAGCTGAGATTTCATGACTTTAATGATGCTGTTAGTACTGCCGTCTTTTGAAGTTTTGTAAAACTTTTTTACTTTAATAAAAAGGTCTTCGTCAGAGAAGACTTTTGAATATGAGTACAGCAAAGGAACGATTACATTAACGATTACATCGCGGACGCGGTCTTTTCCGATGGCGGCGAACTCACTTTTAGATGGTTTATTAAAATCGTAGTTATGTTTCCAAAACTCTGAAGTTTCGATAGAAAGAAAAATGTTTGTTAAGTCTTTAAATACATTGGGGCTGTTTTTAAAACAGAAGACGATACGTTTGAGAAGTTCTTCTTTAATCAATTCTTTAAGGAATGCAGATGCATAGGCAATTCTAAGGGTCGGAAAATTTAACGGACGCAGGCGGAAGAATTGCCATTCCGAGCGGTGCATGGTTTCGAATTTAAGTTTAGGCTGAATGGATTTCCAAACAGCGGAAAGACTTATATAGTAATCGTTATCGGAATCATGTGACAGGAATCCCGCGGTACCGAACAAGACTGCTTCAATATGGGTAAGAACGTCGGAATACTTTTTAAGTTTTCGAATATCTATTGATTTTGCAAGAGTCAGGAACTGCGATTTATTTTTAGAGAAACCGAGCGCTTCGAGAACATATTCAAAGAGGACTTTTTCCCAGACATCCTTTTTAGAATCATAGTGCAAATCATTTTCAAGATGAGAGATGCGGGAATACAAACGCTCAGCGCGGTAATTCAGTCTAAGCATACCCATGTCGGTAATCCAGTCTTTTTTCAGTTCAGCACCTACAACATGATTCTGTCCGAAACAAGGGAGTTTAAATTTCGGCGAAGGATTATTAATTATATCTTTCCATATATCGTGAATTGACTGTGAAAGAAACTCAGAAAGAACGACTGTCGGAATAACGCGTTTGCTTTCGGATGAAGAAACAGAGTTGTTATCGCCCCAGAAGACAACGTGAAGAATTACTTTATTATACTTCGGATCGGATTTATGTTTGTGTGAATCCCAGTCTTTGAAGGATTGATGAATCTCAATGTCGCCAGAAAAAAGAACGTCGTCGATTTGAACGAGTGCATCTTTAAAATCTGCTCCTGAATCAGAATTCGGGATTCCGAAGTTTATGATTTTTACAGGCTTCCCACCCGTAGTTTTTAGTCCCTTATAATACGCTTCATTTGTCCAGATACGGGAAATAAAGCTCTCGTTCAGGTTGAGTTTTTTCATTAATATTTAAGGAATAATTGTTTAAATTACACAAATTTAATTAAAAAACAAATAAATAAGAAAATGATAAAAACCGGATTTAACTTATTATTAGCAATATTATTTGCGACCATGATAATCTCCTGCGGTAAGCAGGAGCAGAATTTAAACACTGAGGATGAGTATTTAAACGCGGCAAAGAGCTTGTATGACAGTGCAGTAGCGAAGAGCGACAACGAACTTTTTAATCAGTCTATAACAAAATACAAAGAATTTATTGCAAAATATCCAAACTCAGATAAAGTAATATTTGCATACAATCAGATGGCAGGGATTAACTTTGATAATTTGAAGAATTATCCCGAAGCAATAAACATATACAAGACTATATACGAAAAATATCCGGACAAGAAAGAAGCAAAGCAATCACTTTTTATGGTTGCATTTATTTATGATGAGACTTTAAAGGACAAAGAAAACGCAATGGCAAGTTACAGACTTTTCCTTGAAAAATATCCGAAGGATGCAGACGAAAATGACAAGATGAGCGAATCAGCAAGAAGAATGCTTGAAGTACTTGAGACCGGAAAATCGATTGAGGAGTTAATACTACAGAATGCGGGGAATGAAGAAACAAAGACAGAAACAAAAACAGAAGTAAAAAAGGAAACGAAGCAAGATCCTAATGTTGACAGTAAGCCTCCAAAAACAAGAGCAATAGAGGAACATCAGATGCAAGAACAGAAGGAAGACGCAAAGAAATAAACAGGAATATTATATATGCCGTTTCAGAGTTTGTTTTGGGACGGCATTTTTATTTATACTAAGTGAAGAATAACAGCGAATATACTAAATACTTAAATCCGGCGGCATTATCAAAACTTTCAAACCTTGAGTTGAAAGCTAAGTTTGTGGTAGAAGGATTCATGACAGGGCTGCATAAATCACCGTATCATGGCTTCAGCGTTGAATTTGCGGAACACAGACAGTACATGCCCGGAGATGACCTTAAACATCTTGACTGGAAGGTATATGCAAGAACGGATAAATATTTTATAAAGCAGTATGAAGAAGAGACGAATCTGAAAGCATACATACTTCTTGATATCAGTAAGTCGATGGATTTTTCATATTCAAAAGCCACAAAGAGTTCTTCGCTGAAAAAACTTTTTTCAAAGGAAAAGAAAGAAAGAGCAGACACAGGAATTACAAAACTTGAATACGGGTCATACATAGCGGCATCGCTTGCGTATTTAATGTTACTTCAAAGAGACGCAGTTTCACTGACTGTGTATGACACGAAGATAAGAAAATTTATACCTGCCCGTTCGACGAATGCAAATCTGAAACTAATATTAAAAGAGCTCGCCAGCGTAAAATCATCAGAAGCAACGGGAACGGCTGAATGCCTGAATATAATTGCGGATAAGATAAACAGGAAAGGAATAATAATCATTATAAGCGACTTGTTCGACAATCAAGAAGAAGTGATGAAATCGCTTAGGCATTTCAGGTATGATAAGAACGAGGTAATACTTTTTCATGTACTTGACCCGATAGAAATGTCGTTTATAGATTCGGCACCCGTGCGGCTTATTGATTCGGAAACGAAAGAAGAACTATTTTCGCAGCCATCGGATGTTAGGAAGGAATATGAAAAGCTTATGATAAATTTTACGGAGAAATATAAATCCGAGTGCGTAAAGAACAACATAGATTATGTTTTGCTCACGACTGAAACACCTTTTGATACGGCATTACTGAAATACCTTAACAAGCGCAGGAAGAGTTACTGATATAAAATTACAGAGTGCAGATAAGCACGGAATTATTTTAGAGCTTTAGAACAAAACATAAAGAGTGCGCACTGATTAAGATCAATGTTGTGTAACAAAAAAATTTGAAGAATCAGATTATAAGTTAATTATAGAATCTGATTCGAGTTCTTTCATCCCAGATAGGAGTAGTCAAGCGATAATCGCCGAAGCCAGTATAATCGACAAAAATATACTGCCTGTTAATGTCATAATAGGTCCAGATTTCATAAGGCTTGGAATCACTTTCAAAAGGATGTCTATCAATAACGCTGGGATTTCCGTAAATTATAAAAACCATACCCATGTCAGTTTTCCAGCCCTCAGTATAATGTGAATATCTCTCGTTGGCGATTTTTATACGATTATAATACTCTATCATAATTTCATTCTTCGGTGTTCGCGGAGACGGGTCAATACTTTTCCAAAATCTTACAAACCTTTTTAGTTTCTCTTCATTATTGGCAGCATCGTTTATATGATCGAGCTCTTTAGTTGTGGCAATGTACTGAAGCTGACTTACGGCCTCATCCAGGTCTTTCACGGAAATAGGAACATCTCCCCATCTGTAAACAAACTTAGTTTCCGTGAGCTCTTTTGATCCCTCAAAGATTTTGAGTGTATAACTGCCGATTGAATAATCGGCCGCATCCATCTTTACTATAACGGGATTCTTTCCTTTTTTAATATCGACAGAAATAGTGGTATCGAACATAACTTTTTCCCTATCGTCCACTGAAACAATCCTGAAAACTTTTGTAACATCTTCTTCAGTATTATTTTGAATTTCAGAGAATATATAGAAGCTTTCTATAGTTCCGATATTACCGCTAATAAGGGGAGTTATTTCCTGTTCACCTTTCGAGTCTATGGAATAGTCTGAAAGAAGCATAATATCAGAGGCAAGAATCCTGTCTATTTTGGGGTCTCTAACATTAACAGAAAAATCTTTAATGTATTCATTTCCCGAATTCTTATCCTTAAGAGAAATATTAATCTTATAGAAACCAGATTTCAGAAAATAATTTTTAAGGTTTGAAACAGACTGCTCGGAAATATTTTTCTGTTCGTTTTTTGTGCTGTTAATTTTTTCGGTATAGGTCTGCGTAAAAATCTGTTGATCAAGGAAATCTTTAATTATTATTCTAAGGTCAAAAGAAGCCTCATAGTTATCGTTTGAGCCGGCTTTTTTAAACTGAAGGTTTTCAAGAGGAATTTCGATGTAAACATCGAGTCTGCCAACTGCCGAATCGAGAGGATAGAAAACGAGGGGGTCGAGATAGAAATATTCCTTCCCGACATTCAAATTCTGAAGCGGGTTTTCCTTGCCCTGTGCCTGAATCTCCAAAGCAGACAGGCAGTAAACGATAACAGCGAGTAAAATAATCTTGTTTTTCATAATCCTAAATATTTAGTTATGAATTATTTCTCCAAACAAATCAAACTCTTCGTAATCATAAATCTTTGCGTCGTAAAAATTACCATCAATCAATTTCTTTTCAGATTTAATATAAACTTCCTGGTCAATTTCGGGTGCATCTTTATAGGTTCTTCCGATGTAGTAATCAAACTCTTTTCTATCTATTATAACCCTGCAAACCCTGTTAAGCATTCCCCTGTTCTTTTTCTCGGAGACTTTTTTCTGAACATCAAGAATTTTCTTATGACGTTTATTCTTTTCACGCTGGGAAGCATCATCTTTATAGGTATGCGCATAAGTGCCTTCTTCATGGGAATAAGTGAAAACGCCGAGCCTATCGAATTCAAAGTCTCTGACAAAGTCAGCAAGTTCTTGTACATCTTCTTCCGTTTCGCCGGGATGACCGACGAGGAGGGTTGTACGAATGGCAATATCTTCAACTTTGTTTCTTAGTGATTCGAGAAGGTGTATCTGTTGTTTCTTTGTGATACCGCGCCTCATTATTTTAAGCATATTATCAGATATGTGCTGGATGGGAATATCGATATACTTACATACTTTTTCATTGTTTGCAATGACCTCAATCAGCCCATCGGGAAAACGGGATGGGTATGCATACATTAGGCGAATCCATTCAATACCATTAATATCAGAAAGAGCATTCAGGACTTTTGCTATTTCACGTTTGCGGTTTATATCCATACCCCAGTAGGTAGTATCCTGTCCGATAACGAGTAATTCTTTAATACCTTTATCCGCAAGCTTTTTTGCTTCGTTAATAATTTCTTTTAAAGGTTTTGAAACATGACCGCCGCGCATTATAGGAATGGCGCAGAAAGAGCAAGGATTATCGCAGCCGTCGCTGATTTTCAGGTATGCATAATGTTTTGTTGAAAGCGAGCGTTCACCGACAAGATTCTTTTTATAATCTATACCCATTGCATTGAGTATATCATACATTGTTTTAGGTTTGCTGGTAGCACCGAAATATTTATCTACTTCAGGAATTTCAATTATAAGTTCCTCCATATACCTATCAGAAAGACACCCTGCAACATAAACGTTTTTAAGTTTGCCCTGCTGTTTGTTTTCAACTGCGGCAAGGATAGTGTTAATAGACTCTTCTTTAGCGGGCTGGATGAATCCGCAAGTATTAATAATAACAGTGTTTGCCTTGTTTTCATCTTCAACAATTTCAACGTTTCCATTTTTAAGCTGAGCGGAAATATGCTCGGAATCCACAAGATTCTTTGAACACCCGAGTGTAATAATCTTTACTTTATCTTTTTTGACCTTCATTGGAACAATTTACATCTAATCTTAATAACAAAATATGGAAATAGGGTGTTGCAGGACGTGAGAAGAAACCAGATTGAGGTTAATAACAAAAGATTTCCAAAGATTAACTGTGTACAAACGTTACGAAACAGAAAATTATTTAAGTATTTTTTGAAAACCGAAGAAGATATATTTATAAAAACAAAATATAATAATATGAAAGAAATTTATTCTCTAAAGGGCAAGAAGGCATTAATAACAGGCGGAAGTAAGGGTATAGGGCTTGCGATAACAAAGTTATTCATTGAACTTGGTGCTGAAGTATTTATTGCAGCGAGGAACAAACGTTTGATTGACGATATGATAAAAACATACAAAGGCAAAGAGCTTTCGGGGGTTGCTGCGGATATAAGCAAACCGGCGGGGATTGAGAAACTAATGAAAGCAGTAACTAAGAAGTGGAACAGGGTTGACATCCTTGTAAACAATGCCGGGTTTAACATAAGAAAGAAATCGGACGAATACACGGAAAAAGAATTTAATACAATAATAGACACTAATCTCAAAAGTGTTTTTAGAATATCGGTAAGGATGCTGCCTTTGCTGATGAAAGCAAAAAGTGCATCAATAGTCAACATTTCATCTGTAGCCGGAATCACGGCATTAAGGACGGGGTCACCGTATGCGATGACAAAGGCGGGAATAATACAACTTACAAAGAATCTTGCGGTTGAATGGGCACGGCACGGGATACGAGTGAATGCAATTGCACCGTGGTATATAAAGACTCCATTAACAGAGAAACTACTTAATGACAACAAGTATTTAAAATCCATACTTGAAAGAACTCCGATGGGAAGATACGGCGAGACAGAGGAAGTTGCCAAGGTGGCAGCATTTCTAGTGTCGGATGCATCAACCTATGTAACAGGCCAGTGCATAGCCGTAGACGGAGGGTTTTCGGTATATGGGTTTTAAAATTTTGCTATTTTCCTTTAAAGGACGGTCGGCGTTTTTCTTTAAAGGACTTAATGCCCTCGAGATAATCTTCGCTTGTATAGACTTTTCGTCTGAGTGATTCTATATGCTCAAAAGCGTTTGGGGTTATTGGATGAGCGTTAGTTAGAATTCTGAACTGCTCTTTGATTACGCTTATAGAAAGCGGAGAGTTATAGGAAATTTTCTTCGCAAGACTGAATGTAAAATCATCAATCTTATCGTTTTCAATGATGTGGTTAATTATACCGAAGTAAAGAGCTGTTATAGAGTCAATCGGAGAACCAGTGAAAAACATTTCCTTTGCATGGCTGAGACCAAGACGGTTTATAAAATGAAGAACACCGCTTGCATTGTATGGTACTCCAATCTTTGCGGGTGTGATTGCGAAAGTACAATCGGGAGAACCAATAACCATATCGCACGTAATAGCGAGGTCGCAAGCACCTCCCCAGACGCTTCCTTCAACCATTGCTATAACGGGAGCGGGAAAAAGCTGGATAGCATTCAATGCCTGTTCGAGTGGTTTTTCCTGTCCGAGAGGGTCGATGCCGTTTAACGGAAGTTCGTCTATGTCGTGGCCGGCAGACCAAACTTTTGCATTCTTTTCTGCCCTAATTATAACGGCACGAACTTTCAGAGATTCAAATTCCTTTAATGCCGATACAATCCGCAAAAGTAATTCAGAATTTAATGCATTCTTTTTGGATGGATTATTGAAAGTAATAATCCCGATATTGTCATTTACTTCAGTTAGTATGAGGTCGTTCATTTTTACCGGTTTAAGTTTATAAATTTAAAGTTCATCTTTAAGACCCTTCAGCAAATTAAGTGCTTCAAGGGGAGAAATTGTGTTAATATCAATATCTTTAAGTTTATTCTTAAGGACAGTATCTTTTGTAACTTCAAAGAGACTGATTTGAATATCGTCTTTATGGGTTTTGCGGTATTTCTTATCCTCGAATGATTTCAGGATTTCCTTTGCACGAGTTGTGACTGTTTCGGGAAGACCTGCCATCTGTGCAACCTGAATTCCGTAGCTATGGTCTGCGGTACCTTCTGTAATCTTTCTGAGGAAGATAACCTTATCGCCATACTCACGTACCTCGACACGGTAGTTTTTAATGCGTTCATAATTTTCAGCGAGCGAATTAAGTTCATGGTAGTGCGTTGCAAAGAGTGTCTTGGCGCGGATGTTAGGATTTTCATGAAGATATTCCGTTATAGCCCAAGCGATTGAGATTCCATCGTAAGTGCTTGTGCCGCGGCCTATTTCATCGAGGAGAAGAAGGCTTTTTCCTGTTGCATTATTCAGGATGTTAGCGGCTTCGTGCATTTCAACGAGAAAAGTACTTTCACCTTTAGCAATATTATCGGAAGCACCGACGCGTGTGAATATCTTATCAACGATTCCAATCTTTGCAGACTTAGCAGGAACGAAGCAGCCAATCTGGGCAAGAAGAACAATTAGCCCTGTCTGGCGCAAGTAACTTGACTTGCCGCTCATGTTAGGACCTGTGAGAATAAGAATCTGGTTATTAACAGTATCAACTTTTGTGTCATTTGGAATGTACTTCTCGCCTGCCGAAAGCAGCTGTTCGATAACGGGATGTCTGCCTTCGATAATTTCAAGTTCTTCGTTATCGTAGATTTCCGGCATTACATAGTTATACAATTCAGATACTTCGGCAAAGCTAATGAGCGTATCTACTGTAGCGATTAACAAAGCATTTTTCTGAATGCTGTCGGTAAACTTAAGAATAAACTCGCGAAGTTCCTGAAATATTTTATTTTCTATAGCAACTATCTTCTCTTCGGCATTGAAGATTTTATCTTCGTAAACTTTAAGTTCTTCCGTGATAAACCTCTCATTGTTAACGAGAGTCTGCTTGCGAATGTAGGAGGGGGGTACTTTATCGAGGTTAGCCTTTGTAACATCTATATAATACCCGAACACCTTATTATAATCGACTTTCAAAGAACTGATACCCGTACTTTTACGTTCCTTGCTCTGAAAATTCTCAATCCATGTTTTTCCGTTTATATGAATTTCTTTAATTTCATCGAGTTCTTTGTTGTATCCTTTATTTATCACACCGTAATTATCGCTGCCTGAAAGGAAGTTTTCATTTACGACGGTTTCAATTTCGTTTATAAGCTCATTGCATTCTATAAGAGAATTCTTAAGTGCAAGAACAGAATCAGATTTGAAATCAGTGAGAAGTTTTTTAATAGCCGTAACATTTTTGAGAGAGATTTTAAGCTGGACAATATCTCTGGGAACGGCCTTCCCCGTTGCAACTTTAGAAAGGAGCCGCTCAAGGTCAGCGATAGACTTGAGGTTTTCGATAACTGATTTTCTTAATCCTTTATTATCATAAAAATCTTTTACAGCATTGAGACGTCTTTCAATTTGTTCTTTACGTTTAAGCGGCCGAGAAACCCATTTTTTTAGAAGGCGTCCGCCCATCGGTGTTTGAGTTCTGTCAAGAATAGAAATAAGTGTGCCTTCCCTGCCGCCTTCACTTATAGATGCAGTGATTTCAAGGTTGCGCTTTGTGGACGGGTCGAGGATTATATAATCGGTATAATTATATTTGTAAATCTTTTTAATATGCTCGAGCTTACTTTTCTGTGTTTCGTTGAGGTAGTTCATAACACAACCTGCTGCTATGACACCCTCTTTCATATCGTCAATACCGAAGCCTTTGAGTGATTGAGTACCAAATTGGTTTGTAAGTAATTCATTTGCATAGTCAAGATTAAATACCCAATCATCGACTTTTGTGATTGTATGCTTAGGTGTCTCACCGTCGTAGAGGGGACCGCTGTTAATATTAAGAAGTTTTAATACAGCCTCTTTATTCTTTTTAGGAATAAGAATTTCAGCCGGATTAATTGTTTCAATCTGTTCGAGAAGGTTCTTATCGAGTACCTCGGTAGCAGCAAACTCTCCGGTTGAAACATCACAGAAAGCGAGACCGCAGACTTTATCTTTCAGATAAACAGCAGCAAGAAAATTGTTTGACTTATGGTTTAAAAGCTTATCGGAGAAATTAGCACCCGGAGTAACGACTTCAACAACATCACGTTTAACGATACCTTTTGCAAACTTAGGATCTTCGAGCTGTTCACAAACTGCAACTCTGTACCCTGCTTTAACGAGTTTAGGAAGATAATTATCGAGTGCATGATGAGGAAAACCTGCGAGAGGAACGTCAGATGCACCTCCGTTAGAGCGTTTTGTAAGAGTAATACCGAGAACCTTAGAGGCTGTGACGGCATCATCTTCGAAGGTTTCAAAGAAATCACCCATACGAAACAACAGAATCATATCAGGATATTTTTCTTTAACCTGACGGTATTGCCTCATTAAAGGTGTTTCATGCTTCTTCATCTTCTTAAAAATGGTGAATTTTATCTTTAAGAAATTTATTTAACAGCTCGCGACCTCTGAATATGTGTGCTTTTACTGTACCGAGAGGGAGGTCAAGCTTAGAAGCAATCTCTTCGTATTCCATTTCTTCCTGATGCCTCAGGATAATAACGGATTTATATTTTTCGGGCAGGCTGTTTATAGCGTCGAGCAAAATTTTCTGTTTTTCACGTTCGAGGATTCTCCTGTCGGGTTTATAATCATTATCAGGAATTTCGAATCTGAGGTCATCGTCCTCACTGTCGATTTCCTTGTCAATAGAGACAGTACTAAGTTTCTTTTTTCTGAGATAATCAATACAATTATTAGAAGCTATTTTATACAACCATGTTGAAAAAGCAAACTGGTGATCGAATTTATCGAGAGAATTAAATGCTTTGATGAACGCTTCCTGTGCAAGGTCTTCAACGTCATCTTTGTTATAAATCATCCGGTTAATAAGGTTAGAAACAAGCCGGTAGTATTTCTTCATCAGACGGTCGTAAGAAGCCTGATTGCCTTTCAGGGCACTTTGAATCAGGTTGTAATCTTCAAGTTTTGAAGCACTTTTATTATTATGTTCAGGATTATTTTCGGTCATCTACTTCTGGACATCGGTTTTAAAATTTTCAATTGAAATTACGCCCGAGCAGAGCTTTGTATCCTCGGGTTCGTTTGTTGCGAGTATAAGAATACCGTTTTCTTTATGTTCATCCGCAATTTTATAGACCAGGTCAATACCCTCGACGTCGAGGTTAGTACGGGGCTCGTCCATTAATAGAATTTCCGGATTGTTAATAATTGCGAATGCAAGCTTAACCCTTTGCTTCATGCCCGAAGAAAAATTCTTAACCTCGTCATTCCTGCGGTTGAAGAGATTTATCCTTTTGAGCAGATATTTCAGATGCTCTTTTTTATTTGAATCGGGAAGATTACCGCATTTAAGGTCATAGAAGAATTCAAGATTTTCAAGGGCGGTCAGTTCGTCATAAAGATTAAGATAAGGAGCAATCATACCGAAACAGAGATGCAACTTATCCGCAGGAATCACATCCGAATCATTACTAACAATGACCTTACCTTTATTTGGTTTCATAAGATTTGCAAGAACCTTCAGCAAGGTTGATTTACCCGACCCGTTTCGTCCGGTAACGGCGAGAGAATCCCCTGATTTAAGTTCAAGGTTAACGTTTCTGAATATAACTTTATTCAGAAAACTTTTCTCGAGATCAACAGTTTTTAGAAAAACTCCGGACATAAGTATATAATTTACTGAATGAAACCTGACTGTTCCTGAACTCTCTGGTCGCGTCTTTTCTTAGCATGTTCAAATCTTCTTTTTTCCTCATCGGATTCGGGAATAATTTCCGGAACGGGGATTGGTCTTCCCGATTCTTTATCAACATTCACAAAGGTTAAATAAGCGCTATTCGAGTGGAACACCTCACCAAATTTAATGTTTTCGACTTCAACTTTGACACCAACTTCCATAGAAGTTTTAAACGCCCTGTTTACAGAAGCTTTAAGCCGAATGATATCGCCAAGTTTAATCGGCTTGTGAAACTGAAGATTATCAACGGCAGCGGTAACGGCAATATTATTGCAGTGTCTTGAGGCAGCGAGTGCAGCCGCGATATCAATCCAGTGCATAAGTTTTCCGCCGAGCAGATTACCGAGCATATTCGTATCGTTTGGAAGAACGAGTTCGACCATCTGGACCTGAGACTCTCTAACAAATTTAGATTTTATAATCATTTCGGCAATGTACTTTTAATTGATTTAACTTTCGGCAGAAAAGGACTTTTAGGAAACCGAGTTTCAAATCTTTCGATTTCAGTTTTCGCTTCTGCCGGTTTTTTCCTTTTAATAAGCATTGTAATTTTCCCGTAAAGGGCGTCATCCGCATAGTCTGTATCAAAATATTCGTTAACAACATTTTCATAATAGATTGTTGCAGCCCTATAATCTCCCAAAGTTGAGTACAGTTCGGCTGCTTTAAGTTCCTTGTAAGCAAGTTTGTTGCGCAACTCACGAATTTTCTTTTCGGCTTCCGGAGCGTTTTTATCAGTCGGATAGAGCTCGAGAAAGTTTTTTAATTCCATAATAGCCTGATAGGTATACGTCTGGTCGAGAGAATACTGCGGAGACATACCGTAATAGCACAAAGCAAGCCGATATCTTCCTTCAACAGCCAGAGTGCTGGTCGCGTAATTTTTCAGAAGATATTCGAATTCATAGGCTGCGAGAATGTACTCTTCCTGCTTCAAGTAGCTCATAGCCAAATAATACTGAACCTTATCGCTGATGCTCGTGCCGGAAAACTTAACTTTCATAAGAGAAAAATCTTCAATGGCATCTACATAATCTTTGTTGTTGTAATTATTCATGGCAACGGCAAAAGCCTTTTCGGGGTCGTCGATTTTGCTAATATCCGAAGTACCCGAACCGGAACAACCCGCAGCAAAGTAAGAAAGAATCACAACGGTTAAAAAAAGATAATATTTCATTAATATGTTAATTTTATTTGCTTCTAATTGTAAAAAATAATATTGCAGCAATTGCTGATACGGCAACAATAATCGCAGGAACGATGATCTTTTTCAAAAAGGGCTTATCCGGCAGACCAGATTTCATAAATCCATAATTGCTTTCCTGAATGTAATCAAAATACTCAATTTTTACTTCATCCCTGTAAGTTTTCAAGACCGACTGCTGATCGTTACCTGAATTCAGCACAGAAAACTTAAAAGCCGACGATAAATCACGCACAAACATTTCATCACCTATAATTTTATCGGCATCCGGTTCAGAATAACCAACAGAAAACTTAATGCTGCTTATAATTACTTTATAGTCAAAACCGTCTTCTTTTCCGTAGATAAAGTTATAAGAAGAGAATTTTTGCTTTATATTATTAAGCAGAAATTCGGCTTCTTCCGACTTTTCATCAATACTGATTTTAAAGATCTTATTTTTTCCGAGAACTGTCACTATATCCTGCAGTTCATCGAGACCTTTCGAAGAAAGGTCGGAAAACAGGGCAAAGTTATTTTTAGGCAAACTTCGGGTATCAACTTGCGAATACGAATCCGCAATCAGAAAAAAGGAAAAGAACACCGATAAAATGCCAATTATAGATTTTGCCATATTTTATCTGCTAAAATGCAGATTATTCAACAACTTTTAAGTATAAATAACAAATAAATTAACTTAAAGGCAGTATAGTTACAATTCAAAAACCTTCCAGAAAGGAAAAGTTCAATAATGTTTATTTATTAGCAAGATTAATCAGGAACACGGAAAAATGATAATTAATAGCCCCAGCCCCAAGAGTAAAATAGAGTAAGAAGAAACCCGGGGATTATTACAGAAATAATCCGTTGACTAAAGTCAGGACTACAGTCAGGACTAAAGGCAAGAGCAACATAATTTTTATTATAGCGAAAATAATATTGTTTTATTCCTTTTCGAGTTCTATTTTAATTCTTTGAAGTTCTGATTTGTGCTCTTCGGAAACTTTTGGATATTCGAGATTGAGATTCTTCAAAGTATTAACAATTATTTCAGAAACAGCGGCACGTGTAAACCATTTTTTATCAGCGGGTATAATGTACCATGGTGCGTATTCGGTGCTGGTTTTGCTGAACATTTTTTCATAAGCTTTACGGTAATCGTCCCAATGTAGTCTTTCTTTAACGTCAGAAGCTGAGAATTTCCAGTTTTTGTTTTCTTTATTAATTCTTTCGAGGAATCTTTTCTTCTGCTCATTCTTTGAAACATTCAGGAAAAACTTCAATATTACAATTCCGTTGTTGACGAGATATTTTTCTAGGTTGTTAATATCCTCATAGCGTTTATTCCAAAAACCATTATTGAAATCCTTCTCTCTTAGGTTCTGATACTTCAGAAGTTCAGGATGGACTTTTACGACAAGAACTTCTTCGTAGTATGAGCGGTTAAAAATTCCAATCCTTCCCTTTTCGGGAACGCATTTCATGCATCGCCACATATAATCGTGGTCAAGTTCCTGCTGTGAGGGAGCTTTGAAGCTATAGACTTCACATCCCTGCGGATTTATTCCAGACATAACATGTTTAATTGTGCCATCTTTTCCGGCAGCATCCATTGCCTGAAATATCAGAAGAAGCCCATATTTGTTGCTTGCATATAGAACGTCCTGTAAATGAGCCATCTCATTAATATCATCCTGAAGTTTTTGCTGAGCTTCTTCCTTCCCTTTGAATTTCCCGGTGAAAGAGGTATCGTAATCGTTTAGTTTAATTTCCTTCTTATGAGGAGCGAGAAACCATTTAACGTCCATAATTTTATTTTTAGAACATTGTATTTATTCTGTATAAAAATTACAATGTAAATCTTTTACATATATTTTTTGTTTTAATACTGATAACATTACAACTTAACAAAGAACCTTATATGAAAATCGGAATAATATGTTACCCTACATACGGAGGAAGCGGAGTTGTAGCAACCGAGCTCGGAAAAACTCTGGCATTAAAAGGACACGAAGTACATTTCATTTCTTATGCAATGCCGTCAAGGTTAAGCACATACATCGGAAACGTATTTTATCACGAGGTAGAGATGTACAGCTATCCATTGTTTGAATTCCCTTTGTACTCAATAGCATTGACAAGCAAGATGGTTGAAGTAGTACAGTTTAACGACCTTGACCTAATACATGCGCACTATGCGATCCCGCATGCGACGAGTGCATTTCTAGCAAGAGAAATACTTAAGAGCGGGAGTAAAGACAAGAAGAACATAAAGATGATAACAACGTTACACGGAACGGACATTACACTTGTAGGACTTGAGCCAAGTTTTCTTTCCACGATGAAGTTCAGCATAGAGCAGTCGGACGGGGTTACAGCCGTATCAAAATTTTTGAAAGACAAAACAGTATCGAGTTATTCTATAGAGAAAGAAATAGAGGTTATACCGAATTTCATAGACACAGAGAAATACAAGAGAAAGACGGACAAGGGTTCAGACTGTTTCCGGGGAAATTTCGCCAGTACGGATGAAAAAATACTGATACACGTATCGAATTTCAGGCCAGTAAAGAGAGTTCCTGATGTAATAAAGATATTTTCATTAGTAAGAAAAAGCATAAAAGCCAAGTTGATATTAGTGGGTGACGGTCCCGAAAGAAGCGAATGTGAAAGACTCTGCAGGGAACTGGGAATAACAGAATACGTCAAGTTTATGGGCAAGCAAGATTCACTGCCAGAAATACTCTCGATAGCAGATTTATTTATAATGCCTTCACAGTCGGAAAGTTTCGGACTCTCTGCACTTGAGGCAATGAGCTGCGAGGTACCGGTAATATCTTCGAGTGTAGGAGGACTGCCCGAATTAAATCTTCACGGAAAAACCGGTTATATAGCAGAGTTCGGAGACGTAGAAAGAATGGCAAAATATGCCGTAGAGCTTCTTTCGAACGAAAAGAAATATCAGATATTCCAGAAGAACGCAAGGGAGCGGGCAGAATTCTTTAAGGACGACAAAATAATCGGCGAATACGAAAAGTTTTATGAAAAGGTTTTAGGGAAGTAATTCATTTACTGCCTCAATCAACTCTTTCGATTCAATACTATCCAATGAATTCTCGTGTGCTGAAACAACAATTCTCTTTTTAACGGAAAGTGGTCCGAACTTAACTATGTTCCACTTTACATTATGATAAATACCGACGACCGGTGCATTAAAGCAAGAAGCAAGATGAACGGCTGAAGTATCAGGGGTAACGAGCAAATTACATTTTCTAATCAATTCAGCGAATTCAAAAATAGTATTAGCTTCAACGAAGAAAACATTCTTCCGTTTAACAGAGCTTATAACTGCATGAATGTTATCATAATCTTTATTTATCCCAGTTAAGATAACGTACTTATCAGGATTAATACCGTCCACAAGGTCAATCCATTTTTCCAATTTCAGATATCGTGAACTAACGCCAGAGGATAGGTTCAGAAGGACGAAGGGGGCAGTTACTACATTTAAACGTTCAGAAATTATCTTAGAATCTTTTTCCGGAATATCGACATGAGGAATCGGTGTCTTAAGCCTATCGCTATCAGAAAGATAGTTAACGGGTGACAGATTAATATCAACCCGATGCTCACCTTTTACAAAAGTTCGAAGGTCAATATCGAAAACTTTTTTATTAAAGTTAAAACCAATAGACAGTTTTGGTTTGCATAAATTCACAAGAATTTTAGAAGTACTTGACAGTTCGTCTTTAGGGTCAATCCAGTAATCGAAAGCTTTCTTTCTAAGTTTAATGAGAAGACTTGCCGTAGATATTGTCTTTTTATCATAAACATAAGTCCGGTCAATGCAATTAAGGTTTTTAGTAATTACAGAATTACTTTTACTCGCAAGAACACTTAGACAGCAATCGGGGAAAATTCTTTTAAGACTTCCGAATAGCGGGGTAGTAAGGATCATATCACCTATTTTACCTATCTGAACAACAAGAATGTTTATATTATCCTTCAAAATTCAATTAGTGTTAAGCTTCATTATTTTAGATTTCGGCAAGGGTAACAAATTGTGTCCGCCAAGCCAGTACGAAGTCAGAATCATAGCCGAGGCATATTTTTTCATATCATCAGCAAGAACGGGATTACTGTTATAATAATTCTCTAATTCTTTATTCTTATACCTGTAGAGAGAGTTAGGACCCTCTTTACGAATGACGAGAAAGAATTCGTCGTTCAGACAGCCGATTTTATTGTCAGAGCAGAAATACGCATATTTCCGTCCTTCGTTTCTGAGGTCAACACCAAGAGTATTATTAACATAAGGCAGTTGAAGAAAACTCATAAGAGTCGGGAATAAGTCAATCTGCAGTCCCGGTTTATCGAAGCGACCGGGTTTAATGATACCGGGAGCGAAGAAAATCATCGGAGTATGATTATAAGAAAGCGACATATCATAAGTCTGGTCGAAATTCTGTCCGTGGTCAGCAATAAAAATAAATATAGTATTATTAAACCAGTCGGAATTACGTGCTGATTTCATGAACTCAGAAACAGACCAGTCAAAATACTGAAACCTTTTATCGTATGAATCTTCGGCTGCAGGTTTAAACGGAATCCAGTCAGGAACAGCAATTGCTTCATGTGTTGAAACGGTCATAAACACACCAAAAAACGGATTTCCCGATTTTGAAAACTCATTGAATTTAATCAAAGAATAATCGAACATAACATGGTCGGGTACGCCCCATTCGGTTACGTTAAATTCCGGGGGATAATCATCCTGACTGAAGACAAAATCAAATTCATTATTTTTCAGAAAGCCGTTCATATTATCAAAGTTTTTGTTACCGGTACAGAAAAAAGCGTTAGTGTAACCATAATTTTTCAGAACATTCGAAATCCCGGAATGCTTCTGACCTGCAGTCAGGGGATAAGTCATAGCTTTAAAATCGAGACCAGACGGCATTGAAAAGAGTGATGAATAAATGCCGTCATAAGTATGCACTCCCGAGGTATAAACATTATCAAACGTAGCGGATGCGTTAGCGAGGCTATCCATAAAAGGCATAATATTTTCTTTATAGCCGTAACGTTTGAATTTAAAAGCACTCATGCTTTCTACAATGAATAATACAACGTTACATTTAGGGGATTCGGCAGAAAATAAGACGTCTCTCGCAACGGGAGAATCATAATTACTTTTGATGTTCATGTAGTTCTGTGTAATCTGAAGGAAACCCTCCTGACTTAACATAGTTTCATTTTCCGACATCATGCTCAACACAAAGCTGTAAACAGGGTTCAAACCAAGCTGATTAGTAATTGAGAAATCCGAGAAGAACGTGTCAGCAACATTTAAGGGCATGTTTTTGGATTTGTAATCCCCTCTCATACCGAGAATGAGTAAAACACCGGCAGCAAAAAAGACAACGATTTTCTTAAAAACAGAACCGGATTCATTGCGGACATTATAGATTGTTCTTTTAGCGATATACACAAACCAGAAGCATAATCCCACTGACAATACGAGAAATAAGAAGACATAAGGATAGTAAACAGGAACAGAAAACCTTGCATAAACACTCAGCCAGAGTTCATCGCTCCAGTTAAGAATACTTGTAGTCAGCCGTGAATTAAAATAAGCAAAATAAGGGATATCAACACACGACAGGGCAACTGCAGAAACATAAAAAACATTTATAATAATCACGGATAACTTATACAAATGTATAGAGTTAATCTTAAAGAAATAACCAAATGAAAGCAGAAGAAAAGGAATTAAAAGAATGTAAGAATTAACTGCCGCATCAAAAAGGCTTCCACGGTTGAATAAAGCGTAGATAACAGTATTTAACGGAATATCTTTTGCCTGTTCAAAATTAAGGTAAAGCAGAAGCACTCTGAAAGCGAGGAATAAGAACATTCCTGTAACGAAAACAATGAGCAGAAACCAGATATAGGAAGGAACTGAAGTTAGTCCCACTTTACTTTTCGGGCGGATATTATTTTCAGACAGACCTTCGAGCATTTAGGGTTTCCTGATTGGTTTATCGCTTCTAAGATTAAAACCGGGAAGACGGATAGAGACTTCTGCCATTTTTGCTTCGGGAACATACTGACCACGGATATTCTTCTCGACTTTGATTTTAGAGACCTGCTGACGTGAATCAAAAGTGATGTACATATTTTCTCCTTCAACGAGATTAACTCCATTCGCTTTTTCATTTTCAAAAGCAAAGTAAATACTGTATGAGTTTTTGTAAACGTCAACATACTTTAAAGAATCGTTCTCAAATTTAATTTTAATATCCTTTCCAGTAATCTGGTCAAACCTTTCAGAGAAAAAGGGGTCTTTGTTCGCAATCAGCATGAATGAATACTTACTTCCCGGATAACCTTCGAGTTTTTTTGCGAAGACTTCAGAGAGTTTTTTGTTTTCCATTAAGGCAAAGACCGAATCTGCGGTGAGCTGAAGATTATCCTGCCAGACGACGGGCCTTGGAAACAAGGAGACTTCATCTTTATTCTCGTCAAGAGTACGGGCAAAGACTGCAGTATCGCTCTTTGCGAGGAAGGTACCTCGAATAACCTCAACGTTTTCTTTAGCCACATATCGTTCGGGTTTATTCCTGTAAGTTTCAAGAATACTGCTGTAAATAAACAGCGTATCCCGTTCGTTTTCAACCTGCGTAAGACGAGCATTACCTTTGACGAAAGAATATTTTCTTGTATCGTAATTTTCTGCATAAGCGCCGGTGACTACAAGGTTATTGGAAAGATTAACAACCTTCACGTTACCGGAGGCAATGCTTTTGTCTTCGAGGGATAAATCAGTTAGAGTATCTGAATAGATAATAGAAGAATCAGATTCAATGCTTACATTATCAACAGCAAAAGTCTTACCCTGCCGTTTAAAGAAATCAATGCTCTGAGCTTTGATGACGGCTGAATCAGTATTAACTATAACATCTCCTCTTGCGAAAGAATCTTCTGTATTACGGAGGTAAATGAGTTCGCTTGAAGTGATTTTATATTCGGGATTTATGATAATAACATTACCTTTAAAGATTGCTTTTGCTTCATTGAAGAAATAGACTCCGCCGTCTGCCCGCAGAGTAGCATTTTTATCTTTAAGAGTAACGCTGCCTTCACAGATTGCTTTCTTTTCATTACCGATATAAGTAGCTTTTGAGGTAAAAAGCGAGAGAGTGTCCTGATAAATCTTAACATTTCCTTTAAGTTCAATTTTATTGTCGTCAATGTACTGAACGGCTTCATTGCAGTAAACATCGACGTTTCCCTGCACGAAGTGAACATTACCGATTGCTTCGCGTACAGACTTCCCGTCAATCGTTTTACCTGTAAGTTTATCGCTCTTCTTCAGTTCAATTTTTTCCTGAGCAAAAGAGATGCCGGTAACAAAGAAGAGAAGAAGAATAATATGTAAGATTGTTTTAATCACTTAGCGAACGTTCCTGTAACTTTGAAAATAGTATAGTTCTTCAAGTTCTGGTCAGAAATAAATCCGATACCTTCGACTTCTTCTTTTGGAGTTTTAATTTTTACATATTCTTCGGTCGAAACTCTTTGAGTTTGATTATCCCAGAAGAGTTTTTGGGTTTGCAGGATGCTTCCTTCATTATTCACAACAACGACGCTGTCATAGATCTCAATGTTTTTAGACGGTTCAATTACTTTACCTCTTTTGCTTGTAAGAGTTGACACAATAGCCTTATCCCTGTAGAAATCAACTTTGGCGCCGCTATCGATAAGGGTATAACCTTTTTTATTGAAAGCCATTATGTGACCTGCACGAAGGATGGCTTTAACCTTACCCGAATCAGAGAATGCGACAGACGAATGCCAGCTTTCCTGTTCGGGAATATCTTCAGATTTCAGGTCGGTTTTAGGCGGCACGAACTTATTTTCACAGGCAGAGAGCAGAATCCCAAAGAGCAGGATTAATATGTATGGATATGCAATACGCATCAAAGTCCAAGTTCAATAAGAGAATGAATATGAAGAATGCCGCAAAGTTTTTTTGATTTATCAACGACAATAAGCTGTGTAATTTTATTCTTCTCCATTATTTCCAGAGCAGTTTTAGCGAGGGTTTGACGTTGAATGGTTTTAGGTTTTTTGTTCATGAGGTCTTTTGCGAGGACAGACCTTACCTCAACATCGTTTTCAAGCAGGCGGCGGATATCACCATCTGTTATAAAGCCCTCAATCCTATCTTTATTCATTACGACGGCACAACCGAGACGTTTAGAAGACATTTCATAAATAACATCCTTAAGTTTAGTATCCTTTTTAACAACGGGGATATTCTTATCACGCACCATAATATCTTCAACTTTAAGAAGAAGTTTTCTTCCGAGAACTCCGCCCGGGTGCAGGAATGCAAAATCTTCTTTTGTGAAACCGCGTTTTTGAAGAAGAGCAACAGCAAGAGCATCACCGATAACAAGAGTTACAGTTGATGAAGAAGTAGGTGCAAGGTTATGCGGACATGCTTCAACTTTAACCGAGGCATCTATAACAATATCGGCTTTTTTAGCAAGAGAAGACTTAAGATTACCAGTGATTAAAACTATTTTAATCTTGATATTTTTTAAATAAGGAATAAGGTTTTTTATTTCTTCCGACTCACCGCTTTTTGAAATAAGTATAACGACATCGCCGCTTTCAACGATACCGAGGTCGCCGTGGATGCTGTCGGCAGAATGAAGAAATACGGAGTGGGTGCCGGTTGAATTAAAAGTGGCAACCATTTTTTGAGCTACGATACCGCTTTTACCGACTCCCGAGATAACAACTTTACCTTTGCATTTAAAGATAGAATCGATTGCAGAGGAAAAATTCTTTTGAAATCGTTTCTCTCCAAACCTATTAAGGAGGAGCTGAATTTCTTTCTTTTCTTTAAGGACAACGTCCCTGGCGTTTCTTATATCTTTTTGCATTCAAATAAATAATTCTTTAAAAATAAGTTATTTGAGGTTAAAAAATAATAGATAAATGCGTATGATGGATGCAGAGAAATAATAACAGAAATAGAACGCGAATCTGCACAGATTGAGCTGATGGATGAGGATAGATCTATGTTTGTAACTGAATTCCAGCTAAAAACATGCTGGAATGACAGGGTATGAGATAAGATCACCGCTAAAGACATGCGGGGTTGACAGGGATTATTGTTTTTGCATCACTGGACTTTCTGTCTGAATCATGATTAGATCCCCGCTAAAAACATGCGGGGATGACAGCGGAGGGGATGACAGCGGAGAGGATGACAGAGTAAAAGAAAAATAAGAATTATTATTTGAGAAAAAATGTTTTAATATAATACTCATAATTTAAAAAATTAACAAATGGCAAAGACGTTTCATTACTTGGTGGTGCTTATGGTAACCTTAGGCACTTTTATTACACTTAATGCACAGAACACTTCTTACTGGCAGGATATTTCAAAACAGAATGTACAGACGCTTGGAGAGAGGGTGATTATTCCTGAAGAATACAGGACATTAACGCTGAACATACCTGAAATAAGGAATGTACTTAATTCGGCACCGCAGGAGAAAAACGTATTTGCGAGCAACTCAAACACAATACTTTATTTACCGCTGCCTGAGGGAGGATTCAGCAAATTCAGGATAGTTGAGTCGCCAACAATGGATGAGGGGCTTGCAGTTAAGTATCCTGAAATTAAAACATACACGGCGCAGGGAATTGATGACCCGTATGCAACAGCAAAGATTGATATAACACCTTTAGGATTTCATGCAATGATACTTACGGCTGGAAACTCAATATTTATAGATCCGTATGCAAAGGGAGACATATTAAATTACATAAGCTATTACAAGAGCAAAATAATACCAAGAGAAAGCTTTCAATGTGATGTAATAAACAAGGAAGAAGATTCAAAACACGAGCACGGAACAACAAGGGTGCTGCTTGAAGGACAGCTTAGAACCTACAGAACGGCGATAGCGACAACGGGTGAATACACGACGTACCACGGAGGAACCGTGGCTGCGGGTCTTGCGGCGGTTGTAACGGCACTTAACAGAGTCAACGGTGTATATGAGAAAGAGGTGTCAATAAGAATGGTGCTTATACCTAACAATGATTTACTCATATACACGAATGCATCAACCGACCCATATTCAAACACGAACGGAAATGCAATGCTTAGTCAAAACATAACCACATGCAATAACATAATCGGTTCAGCAAATTACGACATAGGACACGTATTCAGCACGGGCGGAGGAGGAGTTGCATACCTAAGCAGTGTTTGCGGAAGCCAGAAAGCAGGCGGAGTTACGGGACTTCCATCACCGATAGGCGATCCATTTTACATAGACTATGTAGCACATGAGATGGGACATCAGTACGGCGCCAACCACACATTTAACTCAACTACAGGAAGCTGCGGCGGAGGAAACAGGAATGCAGTAACAGCATACGAGCCCGGAAGCGGTTCGACGATAATGGCTTACGCGGGAATATGTTCACCGAATGATTTACAAAACAACAGCGACGCGTACTTTTTAGCAAAGAGTCTTGACGAGATAATACAATTTTCAAACGGCGGAGGAAACTCATGCGCCGTAGTAACAAACACGGGAAATTTCAATCCAGTGGTAACGCTTGGACCCGGAGGACAGACGATTCCTAAATCTACACCGTTTACGCTGACAGGAACAGCGACAGACGCAAACAACGATCCGCTGACCTATTGCTGGGAGCAGTATGACTTAGGACCTGCAGGAAGCTGGAACGCACCGACGGGAAATGCACCTTTATTCAGGTCGTTCAATCCAGTTACAACGGGCACGAGAACTTTTCCAAAGCTATCGAGCCTGCTAAACAACGTGCAGGTAATAGGCGAAGTACTTCCGACATATACGAGAAACCTTTCATTCGTACTTGTTGCAAGGGATAACAAAGTTGGAGGCGGAGGAGAAGGGTTTGAATTCATATCATACGGCGTTACGGCATCGGCAGGACCATTTCTGGTATTATCACCAAACACAGCAGTAACGCTAAACGCAAACATACCGCAGACGGTAACGTGGGATGTTGCGAGCACAAACACAGCACCAGTAAACTGCGCAAACGTAAACATTAAACTTTCAACAGACGGCGGCAACACATTTGAGACAATGCTTCTAGCCAACACACCGAATGACGGAAGCGAAACAGTTAATCTTCCTATGGTATCGACAAGCACGGCGAGAATAAAAGTTGAAGCAGCCGACAATATTTTCTTTGACATATCAAACATAAACTTTTCAATAACGACAGTATCGGGAATATCGAACCAGGGCGCAGAGCCGTTGACATTTAAACTATCGCAGAACTTCCCGAATCCTTTTAATCCGACGACGATGATAAACTTTGTGATACCGCAGAAATCGGCAGTATCGCTGAGCGTTTATGACATGAGCGGCAAGCTGGTAGCGGAACTGATAAACAACGAAACGAGAACGGAAGGCAGCTACGCATACGAATTCGACGGCAGTAAACTATCGAGCGGAATGTACGTTTACAGACTGACAGCAGGAAAGTATTCTGAAACGAGAAAAATGATTTTAGTAAAATAAAAGTGCGTTGTAAATCGTGAACTGTGAACAGTGATCTGTGAACAGAAAATTTAATAAGTTTGAAAACCCGCCGATGCGGGTTTTTTTATTGTACATGCTGCTGAATTTTTCTGATAAAAAGGCCTGAGAAATATCAGAAACCAATTTAAGACCAATCTGAGTACAAGATAACCGAAAGATTAAGAAAAAATGAAAGTGCGATTTTTGAGCATTTTCAGGGATTTGATATTTAAAAAATAACAGGGAAATTTATATTAACATATTTTACATACTCCTTTCATTATTAATCACAACAAAAACCAAAATCTGGACACGGCAACTTTTTGTCGATTTTTTTGTACGGATTTTAAGAAAAAGAAAAAACAGGGATTTATTTTAAGAAAAAGATTTTTTTAAGGGGAGAAATTTTTTAGAAATGAGAATTTTCGTGGCACAATTTCGAAAAATGTTGTGATTAATAATGAAGGGAGCATGTAGTTGTTAGTTGTCGGTTGATTGTTGATACCTCAGAACATAAGACTAAAGGCAACGGCAATATTTTAGGACATAGAAGTTGACCTTGATTATGCAGATGCGTATTTTAATGAGTGTAATTTGTTTTGGGAAAGGCTTATTTGCTTGGCTTGAATAAAGCAAAGGAGTATTTAGAGAAATATAATTAATAATTTTATGGGGAAAGAAGAAGCAGAAAGATTGAATGACAGGGGAAAGATTCTCGGCAGAGGAATGAAGCATGTCGAGGCGGTTGAATATTTCAGTGCTGCGGTTGATATGTGTCCCGAAGAGGGAAAGTACAGGTACAATATGGGAATTGCTTTGAAGAGAATGAAAAGAAATGATGAGGCGCTGAGGAATTTTTTGGATGCACTGAAGCTGGGTTATGAGCACGCTGACTGCTACTGCTCGATTGGGGAATTACTTTGTGCAAGACAGGAATTTGAACTTGAAGAGCCCTTTTTTGATGAAGCAATAATGCGGGACCCTGACAGCGTGACTGCATATGAAGAGAGGGCAACGGCATATTGCCGCATCGGGAAAAGTGAGAAGGCGCTTGAAGATATGAATTTGTTGATATCAAAGATTCAGGATGACTGTTCGTTATATTTAATTAGGGGGCTTATATTATCGGTACTTGGCAGGAAGGAAGAGTCTAAAAAGGATTTTGAGAAGGTTAAAGAGATTTTTAAGAGAGCTGAAGGAGGAAAGGAGGAGGAGAACCGTGAACTGAGAACTGTAAACTGAGAACAGTAAACAGAAAACAGTAAACAGTAAGCTGTAAGCAGTGAGTTGTAATCAGTAAGCTGTAAGCAGTAAGAATAAAGCTGTAAACTGTAAGAAGTAAGAGTAACGGAGGGAAGAACTGTGAACTTTAAAAGGGAAAAGATAGAGAAGATAAATTGATGAGATCCCCTGTAAGAACATCAGGGGATGACAGGTCGAAGAAAGAAATGACTAAAACAACAAAGTAATATAAAGAAAGATAAAAACAAGATATTTTTAATGATCACTGCGACTGTTATGGGGCTGAAGCCCTTTCTTTTTTGGCATCTCTTTTTTCCGTTGCCTGAAGGCAACGGCAATATTTTAGAGCATGAAGAAATTTGATGTTACCTTTCACATATAAGCACTACTTTGATTTTACTTTTTCCGGATGGTTTGAATTCTGACATTATTAATCTGAAACTATAATTTTATGAGAACGTATTTTAAATAAACCGCCGCTTTTTTAAGGACGGGGAGGAAAGTTTATGAAAAACAACTTAAATAAACGGTTATGAAAAAGTACATACTTTTTATACTGGTTTCCCTTATTACACCTGCAATACTCTTTTCACAAATTATTTACAGCAGTAAAGTTGATTCTATTATCAATCTTATGTCTGAGCAGAATATGGGCAGGTATGTGAGGGAATTGAGCGGTGATACCGTCGTTGCGATAGGCGGTGTACCTTACGGGATTTACTCTCGTCACGCAAGCTCGCCGAGCAATCAAATGGCGGCTCAGTATATTTATGAAAAGTTTCAGTCATTTGGATTGCAGGTCAGATATCAGGCAAACAATTCGCATAACGTGAATGTTATCGCAAGAAAAACGGGTTATCTGCATCCTGAAATTAAGATTTTGATAGGTGCGCATTATGACAATATAAGGGCGGGTATTGGTCCGCTCGATACAATGAAAGGAGCGGATGATAACGGTTCGGGTGTGGCTGCTGTTTTAGAGTCTGCAAGACTGGTTGCAAATTTTAATCCGAAGTACACGATTGAATTTATAGCTTTCGATGAGGAAGAAGTTGGTCTGCTGGGTGCATACGGTTATGCGGATTCGTGCAGAACCAATCCCAACGAATTTGTATTTGGATTGATTAACATGGATATGATTGCATGGGACGGGAATAATGACGGACTGATAAGAATTATGACTCACCTGAACTGCGATTATCTTGCAAACATGTTGATCAGAACTTATTCAATGTACAATTTAAATCTGACGGCGCTGAAATCTTACAATTCAGGGGGCTCAGACCATCTAGCTTTCTGGAATAACGGTATCGGTGCTATTTCTTCGATTGAGCCCGCGAGCGATTTTCATCCTAATTATCACACAACAGGAGATGTATTCAGTTTATTCAATATGAACTATTTCAAGAACAATGCTAAGGCAAACCTTGCTGCAGTACTTTCAATTGCCGATGAATCATTTTACATGATTAATCATCAGCCCGTAGTATCCTCATTCGATACAAGCGCGAGGATTGTTGAGGCGGCTCTGATATTCGGCGCGCCAGTCGGTACGGGATTAAAGGCACCGAGAGTTTATTACAAGGTTGGGAACGGAAATTTCAATTATGTTACTCCTTACGAAATAGCCGGTGAGATTTACAGGTTCAGAATTCCGGGACAGCCCGCGGGTACGCAGATTACGTATTACATAGCTGCACAGGATACATCGGGACTTTATTCAACTTCGCTTCCTGAAGGTGCAACGGGTGTGAATCCTCCCGGGAGTAATCCTCCACAGCAATTGCTGAGATACTTTGTTTGTTCACATAGTTCATATTCATCTTCGAATCAAAAGCCAATACTTGACCTTCAGTCAACAAGAGATACAATATATGTACCTCTGACAGGTAACGTTGAGGATTTAACTGTTGACCTGAATCTAATTCATCCGAACGACGGTGAACTGCAGATTTCGTTAATAAAAGGCAATAATGTAAAATATCTGAGTCAGTACAACGGAAACAACGGACAAAATTTTACAAACACAATGTTTACTGATACAGCAGCAGTTTCAATAACACAGGGAACACCGCCATTTACGGGTGCTTACAGGCCACAGCAGCCGCTTGGTAGTTTTGCAAATGAACAAACTGAGGGATACTGGGTATTAAGAATATTTGATAAAAGTACCGGCAATACAGGAACTCTGCTGAACTGGGGTTTAAAGATAAAGTATTCAAATCCTGTTTCAGTAAATCAGAATGAAAACAATACTGTTGAAAAATATGAGCTGATGCAGAATTATCCAAATCCTTTTAATCCTGCAACGACTATAAAGTATTCGATTCCAGAAAGGACTTTTGTGAAAATTACAGTTTATGACATGCTCGGAAAGGAAATCACAAAACTTGTGAATGAAGAAAAGAATCAGGGTGTTTATTCTGTAAACTGGGATGCTTCGGCACTTCCGACAGGAATATATTTTTACAAAATACAGACCGAGAAATTTTCTTCAACCAAAAAAATGATGTTAATAAAATGAATTTTTGGAGCAAGAACGAATTAAGAACAAGAACGAATTATGAGCAAGAGCGAGTTAAGAACAAGAACGAATTAAGAACAGGAGCGAATTAAGAACAAGAACGAGTTAAGAATCCCGACAAGTCGGGATGCAAAGAACGCACAGAGCGAGTTAAGAACAGCGGGCAGAAGAGATAGCGGACAGCGGACAGGAGAGATAGCGTACAGTGTACAGCGTTCAGCGTGCAGCGTGCAGCGTACAGCGGACAGAAGAAAGAAGAGATAGCGGGCAGCGGACAGGGAGATAGCGGGCAGCGGGCAGAAGAGATAGCGGACAGTGTACAGCGTTCAGCGTGCAGCGGGCAGAGGAGCAGGATTAAGAGAAGAGCTATTTGCTGAGGGCGAAGTTGATGGCGCCGGAATCCCATTCGGGGTGTGATTTTATGGCGGGGATAACTTCTTCGGGTTCGGATACGAAGCGCCACATTTTGAGATGGATTTCGTTCATGAATTTTTGCGAGACGGCTTTTTCAAGCATTTGAATCAATGGGTCGTAGTATCCGCTTGTATTAAGAATGACGATAGGTTTAAGGAATAGTCCGAGACGTTTGAGAGTAATGGCTTCGAGAAGTTCTTCGAGCGTGCCTGTTCCGCCCGGGAGTGCGACGAGTCCGTCAACGCCATGAAGGAATTTTGCTTTGCGTTCGTGCATTGTATCGGTGTAAACAAAATCTGAGACACCCGGATGTCCCCATTCTACATCGTCCATGAATCTGGGCATAATGCCTTTAATTCTCCCGTTGTGTTTAAGGATTGTATCGGCGAGCATTCCCATTAGTCCGTGTGCACCGCCTCCGAAGACAACCTCTACATTTTCGCGTACGAGTTCGTGTCCGAGCCGTTCGGTGGCATCAAAATATATTTTATCGACTTTGGGGCTTGAGGCGCAGTAAACACATATTTTCATTTATACTCTCAGTCTTCTTTTATAAAATAAAGGTTATGGTCTTCAACAAGATAGAGCAAAGGAGCAATGTTAACTTTCGGGTATTTGCTGCGAAGCCGAACTGTTTCGCTGAGTATAAAATCTATCTCGTTTCCGATTTCGTACATGGGTGCAAACCGGTTGAAATGTTCTTCGGCTTTTTCTATATCCCATCCTGCGTTTTCGACGAGACCATTTATGAATTCATTTTTCCGGGAAACAAGGTTCACCATGCCGCATTTGTTATGTCCTATGAGAGCAATGTTCTGAACTTTACCGACTGCAATGGCGAATGAAACTTTAAACTCGCTGTAACGGAGGTTCGCACCGCCTGCACGGATAATGAATGCAAAGTTATCGGGAATACGCATGTGTTTACGGTTATCCATGCACATGCCGATAAGGAGTTCGGCTTTGTTATAAGAGGAAAATGACTTTTTCAGGTTATGGTATTCGAGCAGTGAGGCGATGGGAGTCTGCCTGTACTGCTGGAGTATGTCGTCTTGTGATTTAACCGAAATTAGTCTGTCCATGTAATTAAAATTTATGAAAATTAGATGTAATATAATTAAATTACAATATTCGAAAAGTGGAAATTTTCCATCACTAAAACACCAAAAACACGATGCAGCAAAGAAGCAAACAAAAAATTATTTTCCACTGAGAACTCGGCGTAGATAAATCTACAAACAAAAGAAAGAAGACACATGTTGAAGAATTTTAACCGCTGAGTTCGCAGAGGCCACAAAGACGATATATAGAATAATATAGCTAATAAGATTATTTAAAAAGATTTTAACGCAGAGGCCGCAAAGAAGAACAAAGGTCGCAAAGAGAACAGAGAAGATGGCTTTGACAAGCAATTGTGGATATTTTATGAAGGGCAGGATGTTTAATTTGATATTAATTATAAAAACTTAATGGTAAAGAAGAATCAGGAAATAGAACTAAAGATTGAGTCGCTGAACTCAGAAGGAATGGGGGTGGCGAGGGTAGGTGAGGGGTTTGTAGTGTTTTGCAAGGATGCACTTCCGGGTGACGAGGTGACTGCAAAGATAAGAAAAGTAAAGAAGAATTATGCAGAGGCAATAGCGATAAATATTAATAAGGAATCGCCGCACAGGGTTAAGCCGAGGTGCAAGCATTTCGGAGTATGCGGCGGGTGCAAGGTTCAGAATTACAGTTATGACAAGCAGGCAGAGTATAAGACCGATGCGGTCAGGAATGCTTTTGATAAAATCGGCGGGATTAAAGATTTGACAATTTCTCCTGCGATAAAATCTGACAATGAATATTATTACAGGAATAAGATGGAGTTTTCGTTTTCGGACGAGAAATGGCTGACGAACCTTGATGAGAATAAAGAAAAGGAAAACTTTGCGGTTGGGTTTCATCTGCCGAGATTTCACACCAAGATACTTGATATTGAGGAATGCTTTTTACAATCTGAGGTTACGAGCAATATTTTAAATCATGCAAGGAGGTTTTTTAAGGAGAGAGGAGTTTCGGTTTATACAACAAAGACGCATTCGGGATATTTAAGGTTTCTGATAGTAAGGGAATGCAAGAGGACTGATGATTTGATGGTGAATCTGATTACGTACGATTACAATGAAGTACTGATGAATGAATACACGGAAGAGATGAAGAAAGAATTTCCGTTGGTGACGACATTGATAAACTCATTTACACAGAAGAAAGCGCAGGTTGCTTTTGCGGAGGATGTAAAAATACTGTATGGAAATGGGTATATAACCGAAAAGCTGATAGGCGGAAGCAAAGAATATTTATTTAAGATTTCGCCAAATTCTTTTTTCCAGACTAACACTCTACAAGCGGAAAAACTTTACAGTACCGCGACGGAATTTGGTGGTTTTACCAAAGGCGATAATATACTTGACCTTTACTGCGGAACGGGTTCGATATCTATTTACATTTCCGAGATGGTGAATAAAGTCAAGGGTGTGGAGCTGATTGTAGAATCTATTGAAAGCGCAAGAGAGAATGCAAAGCTGAACGGTATTGAGAATGCAGAATTCGAAGTGTCGGATATAAAAGACTTTCTATTGAATTTTAAAGATAGTACTTATAACAAAGTAATACTTGACCCGCCTAGGTCGGGGCTGCATCCTGATATATGTGAAGTGCTGAGCGGTTCGGATTTTGAGAAAATAGTTTATGTAAGTTGTAATCCTGTAACACAAGCAAGGGATTTGAGTATAATAATGAACAAAGGAAAGTACAGGATAGGAAGAGTACAACCGGTGGATATGTTTCCGCAGACGTATCATGTGGAGAATGTGGTGGAGATTTTAAGAGATTAGCGTAAAGCGTTAAGCGGACATAAGAGATAGCGGACATAAGAGATAGCGGACATAAGAGATAGCGGACAGCGGGCAGCGGACAAGAAAACAGCGGGCAGCGTTTAGAGAACAGCGGACAAGAAAACAGCGGGCAAGAGAGATAGCGGGCAGCGTTTAGCGGGCAGAAATATGGAGATGAATTATAAGAATGAATTTGAGGAAAATTTGTTATAAATTAACAAAAAGACAGCAATACAAACGGAATTATAAATTAAGCAGAAAACATTAAAACAGAAAACATTAAACAGAAAACAAAGGAATAAGACAAGAATAAATGACGAGTTGATACCATTTTTCTAACTAAAGCAAAAAACATGGAAAACAAAGAAATCATTCTATGGGTAGATGATGAAATAGATTTACTGAAATCCAACATTATGTTCCTCAAACAAAAGGGGTATGTAGTATTAGAGGCGACAAACGGCGTTGACGCTTTACAATTTATAAAAGAGAATAATGTTGACCTTGTCTTCATGGATGAAATGATGCCCGGCAAGGGCGGGCTTGAGACACTTTCCGAGATTAAAGACTTAAAGCCAAATCTGCCGGTAGTGATGGTTACGAAGAATGAGACTGAAAGTTTAATGGAAGATGCTATAGGCAAAAAAATTAATGATTACCTGCTAAAACCCGTAAATCCAAAACAGGTACTCCTTGTCTGCAAGAAATTTCTTGAAGGCAGTAAACTTAAGGGAAATCAGGTTTCGAGGGATTATATA
The DNA here is from genome assembly GCA_041649015.1 of Ignavibacteria bacterium. Taxonomy (NCBI): domain Bacteria; kingdom Pseudomonadati; phylum Ignavibacteriota; class Ignavibacteria; species Ignavibacteria bacterium. Next base: position 104,937 of record JBAZNU010000003.1, on the reverse strand, counting down.
CAGGAGTTCAATCAGATTTCCGTATCTCTGATGAATGATCCTGACTGGGAAGAGTGGGCAAACATTCATGCTAAAATGACAAACTGGGAAATGGAACTTGATGAACATCCGGAGATTGGACTAAAGCAGACTGCATTAGATCAGAGAAGAGAGTGCAATGTAGGATTTTCTAAATACGTTGAAAGGAATTACCTGAACTGGGTAAATAACGGTGAAAGCAAGCCTGTGCTATCGAATGAGATTGCCGAGAAGTACCTTATACCGGAGATTGAAAAGAACAAGTCTGTTTTCTTCTTTGTCGTGGACTGCATGAGACTTGACCAGTGGGTAATGATGGAAAAATATCTGGACAGGTATTTTAAAATTTCAAAAGATTATTATTACTCCCTTTTACCAACTGCAACACCCTACTGCAGGAATGCGATATTCGCAGGAATGTATCCGTCTGAGATTGAGAAATACTATCCGAATCTATGGAAGACGAGCGACGACGATGAAAACTCAAAGAACAATTTTGAGAAAGAATTTCTCCAGAAACTTCTTGAACGTAAGAAAGTAAAACTTCGCAATGAGTTAAAGTACACGAAAATAATGGATTCGGATTTCAGCAGAGGAGTAGAAAACAAGATAATTTCGTTCTGCAATAATCATTTGAATGCGATAGTAATAAACTTTCTTGACATGATATCTCATTCCAGAAGCGATACAGCAATTCTGAAGGAAATTGCTCCCGACGAGTCTGCATACAGGTCGCTTACGGAGTCGTGGTTTGAACACTCGTCATTTTTCGGAATGCTGAGACAGCTATCGACAAAATCCGGAGTTAAGATAATTATAACCACTGACCACGGCAGCATAAGGTGTCTGCACGGAGTAAAAGCGATGGGCGACAGAGAATCAGCAACAAACCTCAGGTATAAATACGGACGAAACGTAAAAGCGGAACCGAGAAATGCTGTTTTAATAAAGAACCCAACTGATTACAAGCTACCCGTCAGGAATGGTATTGTGAATTACATAATCGCGAAGGAAGACTTTTATTTTGTCTATCCGACCGATTACCATAAATATTTGAACTATTACAACGACACATTCCAGCACGGCGGGATATCGATGGAAGAAATGATACTACCGATAGCCATATTAGAAAGCAAGGGGTAATGATAGTTTCCAAGAGCGAAAAAGAAACGATTGCCGCAGGACGAAAATTCGCAGATGAACTGAAGCGAGGAAGTTTAGTAGGGCTTAAGGGAAATCTTGGAACCGGTAAGACCCAGTTTGTGAAAGGCATTTGCAATTATTTCAAAGTTCAGGATATTGTCAACAGTCCGACATTTATACTTGTTAATGAATACAAAGGCATTGACAAAGATAATAATGAAATAAAAATATATCATTTAGACCTGTACAGATTAAAGTCCCCCGCTGAACTTGAGGTAATTGGGTTTAATGAATATATAGACACTAATTCGATAGTACTTATTGAGTGGCCTGAGATAGCAGAAGAATATCTGAATAAAGAAATTGACAAGGTTTTAATTGAATACGGCTCAAAAACAGAGGAAAGATTAATAAATTTCATTAAAACTGACAAGAAACACGAATAATATGAACATATTGCTGATAGACACAGCCTCAAGAAAAATTGAATTTGCATATAACAAGAAAAGCGATTTTTGTATATTGAAAACACTCGATGTCAGCAAAAACGCTGATGACCTCGTTTATGAAATTAAATCTGAATTTGACGAGAAGGGATTTTGCTTTCAAGACATTGATTTTATAGGACTTTCAAACGGACCCGGGTCATTTACCGGTTTAAGAATTGGTTCTGCAATTTCGAAGGCAATGTGTTTTGCGACGGGTGCTAATTTGATAGAGGTTAATTCGCTGGATTTAATCGCTGAAAAGTACTACCTGAGCAATGGCGGAAAAGCTAAAGTTATACCGCTCATAACCTCGGGAATGAAATCGGGTGAGTTTTACTATGCCGTGTTTGAGAATGGTAAAAGAATAACGGATTATCAAACGGCAATACCCAAAGATTTTGGGAAGATTGAAGGTTTGCTCTTGCTTAATGATAATATCGTTCATGATTTTCCCGCGGATAGGAGTACCGTTAATATGTTTGACAAGACAAACCTGACTGCTCTATACAGTCTTGCAGTTAAGTGTATAAAAGCGGGTCGAATAAGCGATTACATGACGAGCGAACCTTTTTACATGAAACAATTTTTAGGAAATAAAACGTCAGAGGTAAAATAAACCCAGCGTTCCCTGTCAGGAAACCGGGAGCGAGGAGCGGAATTGTGAACTTGAGGCGGAATAATTTTATAAATTAAATTTTAGAAAAAATGGCATGGTTTAAAAGATCTGAAAAGAATATTCTTACTGACACACCGAAGCAAGACCTTCCCGACGGGATGTGGACAAAGTGCGATGAGTGCGGCGAGATGATGCACAAGAAACAGTGGGAATCAAATTCATACACTTGTATAAAATGCGGTTATCATTTCAGGGTAGGCAGCGAAGAATATTTCAAGCTTCTGTTTGACGAGGGAACATTCAAAGAATTTGACAAGAAGATGAAATCCGTTGACACGCTGCAGTTTACGGACACTAAACCATACGACAAAAGAATTGACGAGACGATTAAAAAAACCGAGCTGTTCGATTCCATAAGATGGGGAACAGGAGAAATAAACAAGATGCCTGCGGTAGTTTGTGCGATGGATTTTTCATTCATAGGCGGCAGTATGGGCGGCGTACTGGGTGAAAAAATTTCAAGAGCAGTTGACAGATGCCTTAAGACAAAAACACCTCTTATCATTATCTCATCAAGCGGCGGAGCAAGGATGATGGAAGGCGGAATATCACTCATGCAGCTCGCGAAAATTTCTTCAAGACTTGCAAAGCTTGCAGAAGAAAAAATACCTTACATATCTCTCATAACGAACCCAACTACGGGAGGAGCGAGTGCTTCTTATGCGATGCAGGGCGACCTTAACATTGCCGAGCCGAACGCACTTATCGGATTTGCAGGTCCGAGAGTAATAAAACAGGCGACCGGCAAAGATTTACCGAAGGGTTTCCAGCGCTCGGAATTCCTGCTTGAGCACGGATTCCTTGATTTAATAGTTGACAGAAAGAACCTGAAAGAAAAGCTTGCTCAGCTTTTAAAACACTTTGCAGGATAATTGAAAGTAATAAGGCAAATCAAGCCGATGCAGGAAATTGCCGATTATTACAGACGTACCGGCAAGACTATAGGCTTTGTTCCGACGATGGGTTTTTTGCACGAGGGGCATGTATCACTAATGCTTGCTGCAAGGGATGAATGCGACATAGTTGCTGTAAGCATATTTGTAAATCCCTCACAGTTTCTGCCAAACGAAGACTTCACGAAGTACCCGCGTAATTTCCTGAGAGACTATTACATCTGCAAACAGGCAGGGGTAGATTACATATTTTATCCCGAGGATACAGAAATGTACCCCGAGTTTTACAGAGCCTATGTAAACGTAGAGGAGCTATCTGAAAAGCTCGAAGGCAAGTACAGACCGGGGCATTTTAAGGGAGTTGCTACAATTGTATTGAAGCTATTCAACATAACAAAACCGCATTTCTCATATTTCGGACAGAAGGATGCACAGCAAGTTTCGCTGCTGAAAAAAATGGTTAACGATTTGAATCTCGACGTAGAGATTAGAATCTGCGAAACGATGCGTGAAGACAACGGATTGGCAATGAGTTCGCGGAATACATACCTTACCGATGAGCAGAAGTCTAATGCGGCGGTAATCAACCAGTCCCTTAATCAGGCAAAGGACAGAATAACAGACGGTAATTATTACGACTCAGAGGATATTAAGTCGGAAATGAAGAAAACGATAGAATCAAAATCCGATGATTTATCGGTACAGTATGTATCGATAACGGATAACAAAATGCTGGATGAGATTACCGACTTAAAAAACTTTAACGGCGAGATGCTGATTTCGCTTGCAGTATTCTGCGGTAAGACAAGGCTGATAGATAATATAGTATTCGAGAAGACATAGTTACCAAAAGACTAAGAATAGGCAGTTTTCTCAGACAATCAAATACTTTTTTCGTTAAATCAGCTCGAATCACATTACAATAGTTTTTTCGGTGAGCTGTTTTTTCATTAAGTTTTTGTTTACTTCCGTGCCTTTCCGCTTTTTTTCAACAGGCAATAGATTCTGCTTAATCCGCGACTATTCGTATTTTATTGGTAACTCCTTGTCTTCTGCAGCCATTTCTTCTGCTTTAGAAAAAATCCATTTTTTCTGGAAAAAGGTTTTTTCGTCATGTATTCTATCCATAAGCATCTCTGCGCCTCTACCGTTCTTTCTTCTGACCGAACAAAGCGCGTTAAGATAATTCAGAAACTTAAAAATACTATCTTTTTGAACATTCTTGCCTGGGAATTTTCTGTTTAGAAAATGTTTCGTTGTATCTATCAACGGCACTATATTCCTGTCCTCCTTCAGCTCGAACAAAGCCTTCAGTAATGCCGTCTTTGAGAATAAATACAAAGAAACATTTTTCGTTTTAAAATCGCCGTTAATCTTTTTCACGTTCTCATATTTACCCGAGGCGAAGTCGATTAAAGATTGAGATACGGCTATAACGTCATCGCGATACCTTAAATTTAACTTCCCTTTGTACAGAGTGATTAATTTATTGGCAAAAGTTATGTCGTTATAAGAGAGCGATGTTGTTACTGCAGAAACAAATATCATAGGCTGAAAATTACCGATTTTGTTCAACAGCCCCTTGCTTTCGATCTCTACAAAAAGCTCGTAAAGAGTTCTTTGGCTTTCTGAACAGCCTGAATTAATTCTTCCCGAAAGAAACCGTATGAGCGTTTCATACACAAATTGCACAAAGTCATACGCTAATTCTTTTTCTCTTTCTTTAAGATATTTCAGAACGTCAAAAACTCTTTGCAAATCCCCGGCTTTTTTGAGCATCTTATACAAAAGATAGTCAAGGTATACATTCGGATAATTCATTGAATAAACCGCGGAGTTTTTCTCAACGATGCGTGCTGCATCATCGGCAGAAAGAATTTCATCTTTCAACCTTTTTGAATCGGTAGAATATAATTTTCTGTTTACGAATTCAAACAGTACACTTTTTATCAGTACGGCTTCCGCGTTTTTAAGAATCTTTACCGCTATATCGTGCATACTACTTTCCTCGTTTCGGGAATTGCAAAGAAGATATTCCTCTATGTAAAGCTTTTGAAGATTCGACATATATGAATATCCCTTTAAGAACTTAACTGAATTAATCGAACAAACATCATCAATCAAAGTTTCAAAATATTTATCTACATTACGGCTGCGGAGCTCTTTAGCAAGGTAAATCTTCTGAATCAATAAATCTTTATCGTATACTTTTTTCGCGATAAACGATTCAAGAATCTTTACAAAATCCGATATTGTTTTTCTGGAATAATTTTCGGAAGCATTTTTTGGACGGACTTCGGCCTGATTTTTAAGTGTGTTGAACTTATTACGCCAGAAATTCAAAATCCTGCCGCCGCTGCCGTCAAGTTTTGATTTTATGTATTTATCAAATTGTTCGATTTCTCTCGACGATAAACTCTCTAAAAGAATGTCGGACTTAATTTTCCTTTCTGAAGCAGACATATTACAATACCTAAATTTTATCCAGGAATTATCCTCTAATTGTAACTGCTAAATAATAATAAAATTAAACATAAGATTACATACAATTCTCATTTTTGAAATAATTTCAAAGAATTCTTAAAATGTAAAAGATATTATAAACGAATTGTAACCGATAATTTTTCCCATGGAAAGAAAATAAATTAATACTAACCGTTACAATAGCGAATATATATCTTTATTTTAAAAAAACTTTGTATTTACTGAAAAGAAATAATGTTTTATTTTACATCTTTAGCTACTTCATTATAGATAGGGGCGGATAAGTTAAAACGAAATAGGAATTAAATCCGCTAATTAGTTTTGTTTTTGCGAAAATTAAAGAAATATTTATAAAAGTAAATTAAATAAACAGGAGAATAAAAATTATAAGGTCATTTATACACACTGTAAAAATCATCGGAGAGCAGAACTTGGAGAAATCATTTCTTGTTCTTTCCGATTATATAATACATACTTATATCGTATTTCTTATTCTCATTCTATACAACTATTAAATAACAGCTATTAACTAATATTTTAACAAACTAAATAAAAATGTCATGAAAAAATTATCCTCTCTCTTGATAGTTTTTGCTTTTTTATTCAGCATTAACTATGCTTTTTCGCAAGATGAACAATTCAGGCAGGAAGTTACTCCTAAAGATGAAGTGAGAACTCCACGGCCTTTAAATTCATTTCAACAAGACATAAAGACCCCATTGGCTAATCCGTTTGATTATGGAAAACCCTTGGATAATATTAATCCGGTTAAGAGTCCGGATGCAGAAATATTTTACGAAGGATTCGAATCAGGGAATGTACAAGATGTTGCAATAACCGGTTGGACACAAGAGTCTATTGCGGGTACTGCTTCTTGGTTAGCTAACACATCACTCGTCAATTATAACAGAACACCAAGAACGGGTTCCTGGAACGCATATTTAAAATACAGCAACACAGACTGGATGTTTAGAAGCGTTGATTTAACAGGAGGACAAGAGTACACACTATCATTTTATGCAAGGCAGGATGTAACAGGCGGGACGAATGTTTTAGCAAGTTATGGAACCGAGGCAACAAGTGCCGGAATGACAAATAGTATAATTTCTTCGACAGCAGTCATAAACGGAGATTATCAGTTGTTCTCAGGTGTTTTTACACCCGCCGTAACAGGTACTTATTACATTGGTATCAGAGCGGATCTTACTTCCACACCATGGTATATATCTATTGATGATATATCTCTTATTTCAAATACAGGAATGATTTTCGTATCATCAACAACGGAGCAAGCAACTACATCACCGGTAATACAGGGTTCAACAAATAATGAAGTTGTCAGATTGAAAGTAGTTACCGATGGACCTTTAAATCCATTAGACGTTACTTCAGTTACATTTAATACAACAGGAACAACATCCACAAGTGATTTAACAAATGCGAGAGTATATTATACTACTTCAACAGAATTTTCTACAGCCACACAATTTGGAATTGCAGTTCCAAATCCTAATGGCTCTTTTTCAGTAAATGGTACCCAGACTTTATCAAGTGGGGTTAACTATTTCTGGCTCGCATATGATATATCGGGAACAGCCACACCTTATAACGTTGTTGACGCACAATGCACACAGTTTGTTACTTCTGAAGCAAAAGCACTGATCAGAATACCAGACATTATAGATCCCCCGGGCTCCAGAACGGTAAGAGCTCCTCTCTCCGGTACATATACAATCGACCAGGGCGGCAGCGGAATTACAAACTATACTACTTTTACAGCAGCAATCGATGATCTTAATTTACTCGGCATCTCAGGTCCCGTTACTTTCAACGTAGCGGCAGGACAAACATGGGATAAAACTGTACCCGCAAGTCCATATAATTATGCTTACATTATATTCACAACCGGAACAGAAACAAATCCGATAATATTTCAAAAATCGGGTGAAGGTGCAAATCCTAAACTAAATATTCTGGGTACTTCTGCAACAAGTGATATGGGCGTTTGGATTTACGGCGATTACACAACATTTAACGGTATAGACATTTTTGACGCAGGAACATCTTCATCAGATTACCTTGATCGGGGTATTTATATACAGGGACCAACTGATGACGGCTGTAAATATAACACCATTAAAAATTCTACAATTGACCTTTCAAAAGCAAATATAAATTCACGGGGTGTATATACGTATGCCAATGCTCCTACATCAGTAGCAAATGCGAATAACTTTAATAAATTCTACAATAATACAATACAGGATACATATTACGGTTATTACTTCTCAGGTAATTCAACCTATCTTGATGATGGGAATGAAGTTGGAATAGACGGCGGTACGAGCTTAATCGATAATATTGGAGGTTCAAGTTCAACTGTTTATGGAGTTTATGCACCATACGAAACAAACTTCAAACTGTTTAACACAACAATAAGCAATGTTACGGCCTCTACTACGATATATTGTTTCTATGATGGACTAGGAACGGCATCATCTCATCAGATATATAATAATACATTTACAAACGTTACAGGTACAAGCACTTCTTCAAGTGTTTATGGTATTTACAATACCAGTGATGGTACTTGTGATATATATAATAATGTTTTCAAAACTTTCACGGCAGCGTACACTGTTGCCCCAATATATATCACTACTATTACAACAACAAATATCTATAATAATAAAATATACGATATTACATATAGCGGAACATCATCTTATTATGCTTACGGCTTGTACATAGGCGGCGGTACGAATCATTATATATACAATAATTTTATATATGATATTAAAGCTCCAGCATCAACAGGTTCTCCCGGGGTTCGCGGCTTAAGTCTGACGGGAGGTACGAATGCTTACGTTTATTACAACACAGTTTATCTTGATTATATTTCATCCGGAGCCACTAACCAGAGTGCGGCTCTTTATGTAGGTACATCACCCACATTGGACCTCAGAAATAATATTTTTGTGAACAATGCAGATGTTACAACGGGAACCAGAGCAGTTGCATTCTATAAAACAACTACTTCATTAACAAACTTTGCAACGACTTCAAATAATAACCTCTATTATGCGGGCACACCCGGCGCGAAGAATCTTATATTCTATGACGGAACAAATCCCGAACAGACACTCGCGGGTTATAAATCAAGGATGTCAACACGCGACCAGAATGCGGCATCCGAAAATCCGCCTTTTGTGAGTGCAGTTTCACCTTATGACTTAAAACTTAAAACTGACGTCGCAACACAGGTTGAAAGCGGCGGACAGAGAGTAACAACTCCAATCGCTGTTACTACTGACTTTGAAAACAATATTAGATGGGGAGAACCAACTTATGCCGGAACAGGTACAGCACCCGATATCGGTGCGGATGAATTCGACGGTATTCCTCAGGACTTAACACCTCCTAATATTGTTTATACTGCGTTTGGCAATACAAGCAGTTTAACCGATAGAACACTGACATCAACAATAACGGATGCCTCAGGCGTTCCTACTTCAGGTATCGGTCTTCCGGTTCTTTACTGGAAAATAAACTCCGGTACATATTCAAGTGCTCAAGGGATCTCAATCGGCAGTGATCAATATACATTTACATTGGGTTCGGGAGTAGTTGTTAGCGATACTGTAAGTTATTATGTTGTTGCTCAGGATAATGTACCTAATGTCGGTGCTTATCCAGCTGGCGGAGCAGCAGGATTTACTGCTAATCCACCTGCAGCCTCTACACCGCCGACTACACCAAGCTCATACTTAATAGTTGCAGCTCCTCTCTCGGGGGATTATCAAATCAGCGCCGGAACGTTCAATAAATTAACAGGAAAGAATATTTACTTTGAAAAAGTTGTAACAAAGGTAATGAAGGAAATTCCTGTTTATGAGGAAGGAACAAAAGAAAACGGCGGCGAAACAAAGATGACAGGTACAAAATTGACAGAGGTTGAAGAAATTTCGTGGATTCCTATGGAAAACGGTAAGGAATATAAAGGTGAATTATACGTAAAGAAATCTGAACGTCCTGATTTGTTTAAAGATTCGCGGCTAAGCGGAGTTTATACAACTTTAACAGCGGCTGTTACCGACCTCAATTTAAGAGGGGTAAGCGCGGCTACTAATTTCTTGCTTATGGACGCAGGTCCGTATACAACAGGTGAGACATTCCCTATTACTATTAATGCTTTCGATGGCGGAAGTGCCACAAATACATTAACTATAAAACCGAATACAGGAGTCACTACAAGTATTGTGGGCAGCGGTACATCTATTATTAAATTAAACGGTGCTGACTACGTGACTATAGACGGTTCGAATGCAGGCGGTACAGATAGGAGTCTGACTATCGAAAACACAAATACCTCATCTTCAACTGCCACTTTATGGTTAGGAAGTGCAGGTGTGGGTGCAGGTGCTACCTATAACACAATTAAGAATTGTGTTCTTAAAAACGGAATAAATACAGTATCGACGAATTACGGAATATATGTTGGTGGTGCAACAATAGGAGCCAGCGGCAGTGATAACGATTACAATACAATTAGTAATAATTATATTTATAAAGCTTACCATGGAATTAACATTACAGGTGTTTCAGGTTCCGTCTCTGATAATATATCTATAACAGGAAATACTATTGGAGCCCCAGTCGGTACAACTACAGATTATATAGGTTATTATGGGATTTATATGACCCATACTGATAATACTTTGATTTCTCAGAATACGATCAGGAACTTTATAGGTTCTATATACAGTAAAGCGGGTATATACATAACAACCGGTGTAACGAATAGCAACATAACAAGAAATTCAATATCCGGAATTAAATATGAAGGAACTGGTGGTTGGGGAACAGCAGGTATAAGAATGAATATCGGTGCAACGAATTTGGGAATTACAATTTCCAATAATTTCATTTATGATATAACTGCGGACGGCTATTCCAGTCCTACAAGTACTTATAACCCTATTGGAATAATGATAGAAGGTACCAGCAGTAATGCAGGTATCAATCTCTATTACAATAGTATTAACATGTACGGTACTACTTTAACAGGGGGTGGTTCTTCCTGTTTAAGTTTGCAAAGCGGAATTACAGGCGGTGTAAATGCAGTGAATAATGTTTTCTCTAATACATTAGGAATGACATCCGGTACCCCATCCGCGAACGGTGTTGTTGTGGCTGCACCATCACCAACCGTGCCATTTACAACAATTAATTATAACGATTATTACATTAATTCAAATACAACCAATAATATTGGTTATATTAGGGGAGCAGCCGTAACTACATTAGCAGATTGGAAAAGCGGAACCACAGGAACAGGTCAGGACGCAAATTCAGTATCAGGCGACCCAAGATTCACGAGCAACACAGATTTACACATCCCACCAACAGAGTTATCGCCTGTCAACAATGCAGGAACTCCTATTGCGGGTATTACTACAGACTTTGACGGGGATGCAAGAGACGTTACCACTCCTGATATAGGAGCGGACGAATACACATATACACCTCCTTCAATTGAGAACCCGACTGATTTCGCAGCCACTCCATTCAGCGGCTCACAGATTAATTTAGGCTGGACACCTAATAGCAGTGCAAATCCTGTGATGATAGCGGTTAATACTACAGATGCATTCGGAGAACCCGTGAACGGTCAAGAATACAACATTGATGATCCTCTTGGAACTGCAACGATTATTTATAAAGGTCCTGATGGTTCTTATTCACATTCAGGATTAAACTCATCTACAACTTATTATTATAAGGCATTCTCTTACAACGAACCGTTCGACCCGTCGGAGCTTCTGTATTCTCCCGGAGTAACCGCAAATGCAACAACTCTTTGCGGTGTAACAACGGCTCCGTTTGTACAAGACTTTGAACTTGCTACATTCCCGCCAAATTGCTGGGCAATTGACGGACTATCGAGCACTTGGGCAAGGTCAACATCTGCCAGCGGATATGGAGTAGGAACAGCTTCAACGTTTGTTAATTTTTATGGTATCTCTTCCGGCAGCCGTGAAATGACAACATTTGAATTTAATAGAGGTGCACTTACTACTCCTTTACTTAAGTTCGACCACGCTTATGCTACATATTCCGGAGAAAATGACCAGTTAAGGATTGATTATTCTACTAACGCAGGAACCGACTGGACTCAATTGGTATTGTATGATGGAGGAACTTCCGGACCTCTTAATACCGGTGGTGCTGTTAATTCGGGTGCTTTCGTACCAACTGCCGGACAATGGGCAACAAAGAGTGTCATTATTCCCGAAGGAGCGAATAAACTTAGATTTGTCGGAATTAGTGGATACGGAAATAATCTGTATTTAGATAATATAAGAGTAGAAGAAGCGCCGACTGTGCCAATATTCTCAATCTCACCAGAATCGATGGCATATGGAGATGTTACAATCGGCGGAGGTTCGGTTGACCAGACGTTTACGATTACTAATACAGGCGGAGGTACACTGACTATTAACAGCTCTGATTTTTCATTGACAGGAACGGATCCGACACAGTTCCAGATATTAGGAGCTTCTACATTGAATCTTACCAACGGTCAATCAGGAACGGTAAGAGTTCAGTTTATACCGAATACTTCAATCGGAGATAAAACAGCTAACTTACATATCGTTGATAATATTGTTAAATCTGTTCATGATATTCCATTAACAGGAACAAGTGCGGTTAATCCTGCACAGTCATTATTGGGCGGAATAACAGCAGAATACAAACCTTCATTAAGCTGGCAGGCACCGCAGCCGGGCAGTGAAATAAAAATTGATGACGGTACTGTTGAGGGAAATTACTGGCTCAGCAGTCCATCCAGTACAAATCATTATTTTACGAATAAACTTACAGCGCCTCACGCGGGTAATTTAACACAAATTGCCATAACGGCTTATGCAGGTTCCGCAGGCAATATGTTTAATTCGGTAGTGGTCTGTCCTGATGACGGAACGGGTAAACCAAATTTAGCAGCACCTTACGCAACATTCAGCAATGTGGGGGTAGGTACATCGTCAGCATGGGTATTTTGTACCTTAACGACTCCGATTGCTGTTACAGCAGGCCAGACATTTTATATTGCAGTACAGTGGCCTGAGGGCAGTACTACGGGACCTTATGTTGGAACTGATATGACAGTATTGCACAGCAGGAGTTTTTACTCAGTTGATGCAGGTGCAAACTGGACGGACGCTCCTGGTAACTTCTTCATGCGTGCATATATGAATACATCGGGTGATAACTTAATTTCCGGTAATCCATCTCCCGATATGAAGCTGATACCGATTAAAACCCTGACAGACGTCAAAAAGGATTCAGAAGTAAAAAATACGAATAAAAAGGAAATTCAGCACAGTGTACCGGCGGCTTTAATCTACGGTAGAAACGGTGAGAAAGTTCTTTCAAGCTATACATTAAGACGCGGTACTGAGACGGGTGTTTACACACAAGACTTTACGGGAATAAATGCATTAACCTACGACGACATTAGTGCAGTACTCGGAACGAGGTATTATTACGTTGTCGATGCTGTTTATACAGAAGGTACTTCAGAACATTCCAATGAAGTAAGCGTTCTTCCGCAAAATCCGAATTACGGAACCTTCAGTAACGGATTGGGCGGTTTCTATAAATACTCGAACAGTACAGCAAACGGAAGCCCGGAAAGTAAGCCGAGCTATGAATGGCTCCCGACTACTGACTTTACACCTATAACATTCGTAGACAATGATGACGGAAACACAGAGGTACTATTCGGCGGTTCAAAGAAATTTAAGTTCTTTGGTACTGATTATACTTCTGTTTTCGTTGGTGTCAATGGTTATCTGACTTTTGGTGCGGGCGCGACAAATTGGACGCCTGCCGGAGCTTTACCGCAAGTCGGTGACCCTCCGAATATGATAGCATTTGCTTTCAGAGATATGTACAACAGGACAACATATACACCGGCATCAAGCGTTAGTTATAAAATCTTTGCTGACAAAATAGTTATCAGTTACAATAATCTTTATGACAGGACAGGCGCAGACGGTACAAATTATATTTCTGTACAAATTGCTCTTTACATTTCGGATGCACCGACATTGAATTCATTGTGTATAATTAATTATAATGATGAAATGTCTTATGCTCCGCTTGCAACGAATACAGTCGTTACACTCGCTTCTCTCGGTGTTAACGGACCCGGAGGTACTGTCGGATTCAATTATCGTTACTTAGGTATTGGCGGTCCGATGTTTGACGGTGTTGCTTTAAGCCCGAACGGTGCGAATGCTATGGCACTTGCATTTGGAGATCAGGATATTCCATTACCTGTATCACTTGCTTCATTCACGTCTTCAGTTAACGGCAGAGATGTAAGACTTTCATGGAAAACCGAAAGCGAAACAAACAATGCCGGATTTGAAATCGAAAGAAGCGAAGCCGACATGAACCAGTGGGTTAAAGCAGGATATGTATCCGGTAAGGGTACAATCTCAACGCCTACAACCTACACATTTGAAGATAAAAAGCTAACTAGCGGAAAGTTCAACTACAGGCTGAAACAGATAGATAACAACGGCAATTTCGAATACCACGCTCTTTCAAATGTAGTGGAAATTGGATTACCGACGAAGTTTGAACTAAGCCAGAACTATCCGAATCCGTTTAACCCTGTAACGAAGATTGATTTCTCGCTGCCGCTTGACGCTAAAGTGAGCATCAAACTTTATGATATTACAGGAAGAGAAATTAAGACGCTTGTGAATGACCAGAGAACTGCAGGTTATTACACTGTCCAGTTTAATGGCTCGGATATTTCCAGCGGCACTTACTTCTACAGAATAATGACAAAATCTTCGGGTGCAGATTATATCATGACGAAGAAGATGGTACTTGTCAAGTAATATAGATAGAAACTGTAAACCGGTAACGGCAAACAGTGAACAGGCGATATAGCGTTCAGAGATTAACTTAACGCTGTAAGCTTACAGATGAAAGCTTTAAAAAGGCGGACGAAAGTCCGCCTTTTTGTTTGTACTACAATTGTTCATTCGGTTCCCCGCATATAAGAAAAAAACTTATTTGTGATAACAATAAAACATTGAATTTAATAAAAAGAGATTTTATATTACAATAAATTTCCAGATGACATACTATAAGTATAAATACGGAATAACTACATTAATCATTCAGTCACGCCGAACAGGAGTTACTAACCAGAAGCTTTACCCATATAACAAATTAAATACAAAAACAAAGAAAACTTAAATAATAGATTTAAAAATGAATACGCGTTTATATTCATGTAGTTTTAGATGCACTTAATCATATTATTGCTATAAAAAGTTTATACAATACTTTGATAATTAAGAATCAGAAAATTTAAAGAACAATTTATTATTTAATTAATTCAAATATTTTTCAAACTTAATTTAAAAATATATGAAAAACTTATTCGCTCTCTTTACTATACTATTCGCTGCATTAATATTAGCGGGTAGTGCAAATGCTCAGATTGCGGTGACGGTTGATAATCCGGCCAATACAACACCTCCGTTATCTGCAAGCTATACTTCTCTTGCCGATGCTATTACGGCAATTAACGCTATAACCGGTATGACCGGTCCTGTAACGTTTACTCTTGCAGCAAATGGTACAGAAACTGCGCCTGCGGGCGGTTATCTGCTGGGAAATGCAACACTTAACGGATTAACGTCCGCAACCAATACGATAACATTTAACAAAACGGTGATTGGCTTAAATCCTTTGATTACCGCATTTACTCCCGGTACATCTACTTCAGTTGACGGTATCTGGATAATTCAGGGTACTGACTATGTTACGATAAACGGCATTGATTTACAGGAGAATGCCGCAAACACTACTCCAACGGAGCTGATGGAATGGGGATATGCATTAGTTAAAAGTCAAAATGTATCACCATTCGACGGGTGCCAGTATGTAACGATTCAGAATTGTAATATTACTTTGAACAAAACTAATACAGGTTCTTATGGTATATATGCAGGGAATCATATTGCAACGGCTACTACTTCGTTGACAATAACCGCCGAAACCGATGCTCTAAATAATTGCAAGTTTTATAATAACACAATCTCTAATGTATATGTTGGTATCAGACTTGCAGGATATGGTGCATCATCTCCATACACACTTTATGACCAGAATAACGAAATCGGTAATGCTTCCGGCACCGGGAACAGCATTACAAATTACGGCGGTGCTGGTTCCACAGCTTACGGTATTTATGCTATTTATCAAAATGGTTTGTCAGTCAATTATAATACTATTAACGGAGGTGCAGGAACTACAACTACTCTTTACGGTATGTATACTTCGACGGGAATTAATTCGAATGTTACTATACGCGGAAATAATGTCACGATTCAAGGCGGTGCAACTACCAGTACGATTTATGCGATTAGAAATGATATGGGTACTACAGGTACGACAAATACTCTAAATTTGTACGATAATATTATCGAAAATTGCACATACCCAACTGCAACATCTGGTGGAATGTATTTATTATATAGTTATGGTAATGTTTTTAATGTAAATATATATAATAACATTATTCGTAACAACATAAAGTCAGGTACGTCCGGCGCGACGTATATTCTGTATAGTTATGGTTTGGGTGCAAATGGTTTTGAGAATATTTATAACAACAATCTTTATGACAATTCTGCCTCAGGCACAGGAACTGTTTACTGTTTGTATACGAATTCAGTTTCGACTGCAACAAAAAACATTTATGGAAATAATATTTATAATAATACTTCAGGCGGTTCTTTACAATCTCTCACTCAAACATTAGGAATATCTGCTGATGTGTATAAGAATCAAATCTATAATAATTCATCAACATCAACAGGAACGACAACAGGCCTCGTAAGAGGTTTAACCGCAAGTTCCGGAACGACAGTATATATTTACAACAATTTTATCTCTGATTTAAAAGCCCCTTCCGCAGCAGGTGTTGATGCAGTCAGGGGTATTGATATTTCAAGCACTTCCACAAATTCCACATACGGTGTGTATAACAATACAGTTTATTTAAATGCTTCATCATCAGGGGCAAATTTTGGAACAACGGGTATTTATCACTCACGAAGCGCAACACCAACAACTGCTGTTCTGGATATGAGGAATAATATAATCGTTAATAACTCAGTGCCCGCCGGAACAGGCTTAACGGTTGCTTTCAGAAGAAGTAGTTCAACAGACTTAGTTAATTTTGGCAGTGAGTCAAACAATAATGACCTTTATGCCGGTTCTCCATCTGCAAGCAATTTAATATTTTATGACGGAACAAATTCTGACCAGACGATGGATGCTTATAAAGCCAGGGTAACCCCGAGAGATGCTTCTTCATTCTCAACATTACCCAACTTCGTTAATATTGCAGCTGCTCCTTATGATTTACACATTAATCCTATAACAGCTACTCAATTGGAAAGCGGAGGTAATACAATAAGCACTCCAAATATCAACGAAGATTTTGACGGTCATGCAAGATTTCCAAACCCGGGTTATCCGAATAATCCTTCATTCCCTGCAACAGCACCCGACGTTGGGGCTGATGAGTTTGCAGGAATTCCAAAGGACCTATCCGGACCGGTAATATCTTATACACCGCTTGGTACTTCAGCATCTACAACAACAAGAGTCTTCAGTAACGTTACTATTACCGACCCGTCGGGAGTTAGCGTAGACCCGGGTACAAAACCAAGAGTGTATTACAAGAAAACTATTGATGCTAATACTTATGCCGGTAATACTGATACAGATGACGGATGGAAATGGGTTGAAACATCAAGCGGAAGTTCTCCTTTCAGTTTTACCATTGACTATTCAATACTAAACGGTGGTGGAGTTGCAACCGGCGAAATAATACAATATTTTGTCATTGCTCAGGATTTGTTAAGCAATACAAATATAAACTCAGGAATACCTGCTCAGTCTTTGACATCTGTTGATTTGACGGCAGATGAGTTCCCTTTAACGGGTTCTATTAATCAATACTCGATTGCTGGTGCAATAACAGGAGAGGTTTTAGTCGGTACGGGACAGACATACACCTCATTAACGGAAGATTCTCCGGCAGGTCTTTTTAAAGCAATTAACGAAAAGGTAGTTACCGGAAACTTAACCGTTAAAATCACTTCTGACCTGACGGAAACAGGAGATGTTGCTTTGAATCAAACAAGCGAGGAAGCAATATATACAATTACAATCCAGCCTAACGATGCTACTCTAAAAACAATCTCAGGCACGAAAACGGGGGGGCTAATTAGGCTTAACGGTGCAGACGGAATAACTTTTGACGGTAGTTATACTGGCAGCGGGAAATATCTTAATTTTACAAACGCAAGTTCAACTTCAAACTCTGCGGTATTTCAAATTATCAGTCTTGGAGCCAATGCAGGTGCTACGGATAATTCAATCAGAAATTGCATTATTATGGGCGGAGCGAACACAGTTACGTCAATATTTGGGATTTATGCAGGCGGTGCTTCAATCTCAACCTCGGGAACAGGGGCAGATAACGATAATTTAACGATACAGAATAACACTATTTCAAAAGTATATTACGGTATTTATGCAAGAGGAATTGCTTCAATAGGAATATTGGAAGGATTAATTATTTCAGGTAATTCGATTGGTTCTTCAGTAGAAACTGATTATGTAACAGGATACGGTATGTATTTATCCGAAATGGACGGGGCAAGTGTTTCTGAAAATGAAATTTATAACATGATATATAACGGGAGTAAATACGGTATGTATCTGAATGCTAATGTTTCAAATTCTATATTTAGTTACAATAAGATTCATTCATTTAATCAAACTAATACGACAGCCTACTATGCTACGGGAATGTATTTTGCGAGTGCAACAGGAAACTCCAATAATCAAATATACAATAACATTATTTATGATTTGCAATATTATGGAAGCACATCTAATTTCTATAACGCTGGTATAAGATTAGTCGGTGGAGACGGGTATAAAATATATTATAATACAATTAGCCAGACAGGTACTTATGCAAATACCGGATCAGGATTGTATTCAATGTGTTTATATATTTCAACCGCTGCAACTAATATTGATTTGAGGAATAATATTCTCTACAACGCTAAATCCGGTACTACTCCCAAAAATTACACAATTTATGCACCAACCGGAACAACATTTACAAATCTTAATTATAATGCATATTACACGACCGGTGCTGCATTTGGATACTATGGAGCAGCCGAAGTAGCAACTTATGCTGCGTGGAAAGAAGGTTCAGGCGAAGGTGATAATACTATTAATATGGATCCTCTGCTTAATTCAGGAACTAATCTTCAGCCTCAACTGACATCTCCTGTATTGGCAGCAGGTACACCGATTGCAGGTATTTTAACGGACATACTCGGAATTCCCAGAAGCGGAACCACACCAAGCATAGGAGCGTATGAGCAAGGCGTAGATCAATCAGGACCGACTATCGTCTATACTCCACTGTTGAATACCGCATCTACTTCAAACAGAGTTCTTTCTACAGACATTTCAGATGCATCCGGAGTTCCGACATCTGGTACGGGTTTACCGGTTTTATACTGGAAAATTAACGCTGGTTCTTATAACTCAGTGGCAGGAACCTTCGTAAGCGGAAATGAATATACTTTTACATTTGGTTCCGGTGTTGTACTTGGTGATGTTGTATCTTATTATATCGTTGCACAGGATATAATCGCTCCAACACCAAATCTGAGCGCCTCACCTTCAGAAGGTGCAAGCGGATTTACTTTTAATCCGCCGGCTGTTTCCACTCCGCCGACAACACCTAATAGTTATACTATCTCTAACACTTCTCTCGCAGGAGATTATACAGTCGGTACAACCTTGTTCAATCAGGTATCCGGTAAAAACGTTTACTTCGAAAAGGTTGTGAAAAAAGTAATGAAAGAAGTTACTTTCGACGCAACTGTCGCCGAAGAAGAAATAACTTCCAATGTTCAGAATAATAATAAAAACTTAAAGGAAGAAAAAATACAGGATAAAAAGGATGTTAATTCAAAAACTAATAATAAAACTAATTCCAAGGGGCTTCTGTCCACGGAAACAAGCGGTGAAAACCTTGATAAACCAATTGTTAAAAAATTAATTGAAGTCGAAGAAGTTGAATGGGTGCCAATGGAAAACGGCAAAACATATGATGGAAAACTCTTCGTGAAGAGAAGTGATTCTCCGTCATTAAATTTCCCGGATGGCGTCAATGGTATTTATGCGACTATTACTGCCGCTCTTACTGACCTCAACCTAAGGGGTGTTAGCGGGGCTACGCGGTTCTTGCTAAACGATGCAACATATCCTTCTGAAACTTTCCCATTAGTAGTAGATATTCAGAATGAAGGTATGCCGACTGCAGTAAATACTGTTACTATAAAACCTAATGTGGGTGTTACTGCATTAATTCAGGGAACGGCTGCTTCATCGCAGATATTCTTGATTAAGAATAGCTATGTCACTATTGACGGTTCAAACTCTCCTGCAGGTACAAAAGACTTAACAGTCGAGAATCTGAGTACTACTTCTCCGCAGGTTATTAGAATCGGTTCAACCGGCACTACACCTCTTACAAATACTACAATTAAAAACTGTAACGTTATAAACGGTGTTAACTCGAGTACGGCTATTACTGTTTATGGTGCTAATGGTGCTGCCGGATATTTTAATGATATCACTATTCAGGATAATGATATTCAGAAAGCTTATCATGCTATTTACATTCTTGCTGTCATGACAGAAACTAATGGCTCAGGTACACTCGTGACGAATAACACCATAAATTCCGCAGTCAATCCGATTTCAGGAACCGGTGTTTACGTTCAGGGTGTGAACGGTGTAACCGTGACAAATAACACCATTGCAAACATTACTCATGGATCGCTTACAACAAACAGTACGGGTGTCTGGTTTGCAACAGGTACTTTTAACGGTACGATTTCCGGAAACAATATCTCGAATTTAAGTTATACCGGAACTAGTTCTTACGCTCCAAGAGGCATTGCAGTTTCATCCGGCTACATTCAGAATTACACTATATCAAACAATGTTATTGCAGGTGTCACGGCATCCGGAACTGGTATTCCTTATGGTATAAATACAAGCGGTGCAGGAGGGCTTTTAATAGCTAATAATTCTATCAGCGGTCTTCTTAATTCTCATACAGGCGGATACGGTGCAAGAGGTTTGTACCTATCTACCGGCGTGAATTCAAGCAATATTTACGTTTACAATAATTTGATATACAATGTACAGGCTGGTTCTGATGCTTCGAGTACTTACTGGGTATTAGGTCTTGCTATAGACGGTGCTACAGGAGGCGTAAATATTTATTATAATACTGTTAATCTTTACGGCTCTTATGCTGGCCATGCCTCTGCTACTCTATCAGCCGCTTTCTGTGTTATGAATTCTGCTGCAAATTCGATTGATGTAGGAAACAATATTTTTGTTAATACATACGATAATTCAGCTGGAGCCGGAGATAAGAGTTATTCTATTTATTCAGCTGCACCTAATACTGGTTACGCGAATATTGATTTTAATGATTATTATGCTTTTGGTGAGCCGGCAATATTAGGTAACATTAATGAAGCCTCAGTTCAGACTGACAAAACTACTCTGGCTGACTGGAGAACCGCTACAGGAAAAGACGCTTATTCAGTTTCTGGTAATCCTGGATTCACTTCTGACGTTAATTTAATTCCTGACGGTACAAACGTAAACAGCTGGACTGTCTATAATAATGGTTCTCATATCGCCGGTATTAATACGGATTATGCAGGAAACCCAAGACCTTTGACAGTTGCAGCTGGTACACCCGATATAGGTGCCTATGAATTCGGCAAACCTTCGGTTAACCCAATACCAGCATCTATTGTTCCTGTTATCGGTCCGAATATTATTTCATTCTACGGTTTACCGGTTATTGATGTTAATTTCAGTAATCTCGGGGGTATGACTAACCTGAATGTTGACTATTATCAGGGTGTTGCTCCTCCGGGAACAGGTGGCGAAGAGGCTTTGTATATGAACGGCTATTTTGTCGTTACCCAAACAGGCGGTTCAGGATATACATATGATATTACGTACACCTATTCAGAAGCTCAGCTTGGTACGGTTAGTGATGAAAGTAAGGTAAGACTTGCAAAATCAGACGACAATGGTGTTACCTGGACTCCTTACCTTATTGAAGGGACAAGTCCCGGAATGTATCAATTAAACACTACAAATAACACTATTAAAGTATTTGGGTTAACAGCGTTTTCTACATTTACTGTTACGGATAGCGATAATCCGCTGCCGGTTCAGCTCTCTTCATTCACTTCTTCAATAAATGGCAGAGATGTAAGACTTACTTGGAAAACCGAAAGCGAAATGAACAATGCAGGATTTGAGGTAGAAAGAAGTGTTACGGGACTTAACCAATGGGTAAAAGCTGGTTACATCACCGGTAAAGGAAATTCAACTTCACCTGTTAGCTATACGTTTGAAGATAAAAAGCTCAACAGCGGCAAGTATAACTACCGCTTAAAGCAGATTGATAACAACGGAAACTTTGAGTATTATAACCTTTCAAACGTAGTTGAAGTCGGACTCCCGACTAAATTCGACCTTAGTCAGAACTATCCGAATCCGTTCAATCCGACAACAAAGATTGATTTCTCATTACCTCTAGATGCAAAAGTAAGCATTAAACTTTATGACATCACAGGCAGGGAAGTAAAGACACTTGTGAATGATTCAAGAACGGCAGGTTATTACACTGTTCAGTTCAATGCATCTGACCTCTCAAGCGGAACTTACTTCTACAGGATAATGACTAAATCTTCTGCTGCGGATTATATAATGACCAAGAAGATGATGCTTGTAAAATAAACAGAGAATTGTAAACTGTGAACAGTTAACAACGCGAAGTAAAATATGGATTAACAAGAGAGCGATAATAAACAAACAA
Organism: Ignavibacteria bacterium; assembly: GCA_041649015.1. Lineage (NCBI taxonomy): Bacteria > Pseudomonadati > Ignavibacteriota > Ignavibacteria > Ignavibacteria bacterium. Next base: position 82,179 of record JBAZNU010000003.1, on the reverse strand, counting down.
AAGGGCGGACGAAAGTCCGCCTTTTTGTTTGCTCAACCAACTCAAGACAATCAATTCGATTCTGGATTATAGTAAAATGCAAATTATTTATGTAATTCATAAAATAATGGAGTCTTTTTATATATTAATCCGCCCACTTGTTTTCTTTGCCTGCCCGCAACAGTCAAACTTGGGTTTGGTGGAATTGTTGGTTTTTTTGTGAGGTTTTTTGTCTCAAATTTTTTATTTACCCATAATCTTTTCTTGCCCCTAACTTGCCTCTAACTTGCCTTTAGATAGCCTTAAATAATACTCCCCCTTTTAGTGACAAATCCGTCAATTTATTTAAAAAACGAATTTTGGAAATTAGGTAAAATACATAAATAAATTCCTTTCGCATCTTGCAATAATTAGCTTAATTAATTATTTTAATGAAATTTAGAAAGGATAATATATGAAAACTCTAAAGGATTATTTAACCGATATAAGACTGTTGTTCGCAAAATCCGGAATGAGTGTGTACGATGTAACAAAGTATATGGACCTGCACAATATCGGCGCTGTTCCGGTGCTTGACAGTTCTTCGGGTCTGCTTGGAATATTTTCGGAACGGGACCTGCTTAGAAGATGTATAGTAAAAGAACTCGACCTTAAAAAGACCTTAGTAGAGGAAGTGATGACAAAGGAGGTAATTGTTATAGATTCGAGCGATACTATTGAATACGCACTACAAATAATGAAGCAGCAAAAAATCAGACACCTGCCTGTTGTTGAAAATAATTCACTGATAGGTATGGTTTCGATGCGAGACATGATGCTCGTTGACGTGAAGCTCAAAGAGGAAAAGATTGACATATTAAACACATACATACAGTATAACGGTTAATGTATGACAAGAAACATCTTGCTGATATCTGATGACGGGGATTTTAAAGGTTTTTTAAATATTGCAGCGCTTACACTGACAAAGCTGAATCATCAGATAACCATAACGGAAAACAAAAATGACGGACAAATAGACTGGATAATTATCGACATGGATACAAACACGGAAAACAACTTCGCTTTTATAAAAAACGCAAGACAATCCGGACAAAACAGAAATATAAAAATTTTCTCAGTAATAACAGACATAACAAACGAAATTAAAGAGCAACTTTTTGAAATCGGCTGCGACAGCATCATGACCAAGAAAGAATTCATGGCGGCTGCAAACAACATACTTCTTTTTTAAAGCATGAAACGCAGCTGCGATACTAATTAACTATTATTCTTTCCAGCTTAAATAATATCCAGCATCATTAATCTGCTTAGCGTAATCCGTCAACTTTAACGGACGGAAAGTATCCATCATTACTGCGGTTTCAACAGTTTCAAGTTTTCCAAGTGATGCTTCAACAGTACCCGGATGCGGTCCATGAGTGAGTCCACCGGGATGCAGACTGATGGAGGCATAATCAATACCTCTTCTGCTAAAGAAATTTCCGTCTGCATAGTAGAGCATTTCATCGCTGTCTATATTGCTGTGATTGTAAGGAACCGTAATCGCAAGAGGATGGTAGTCAAGCATACGTGAAACAAACGAACAAACGACAAAACCCGGTCCGTCAAATGTCTGGTGAATTGGAGGTGGCATGTGTATCTTTCCTGTTATGGGCATGAAATCGTCTATGTTAAAAATCCACGGAAAGTAATAACCGTCATATCCGACAATATCAAACGGATGATAATCGTAATGAACCGAATGTATTTTATTCTCTTTTTTAATTTTAACTACATAATCCCCTTTTCCCGAGTAAGTAATTAGTTCTTGAGGTACACGAATATCACGCTCACAATAAGGAGAATGTTCAAGAAGCTGACCAAATTCATTACGGTATCTTTTCGGTGTTGTTATGGGTCCGGCTGCTTCGAATATTAGCAATCTCAAAGGAGTTTTGTGAACAAGTCTGAAGATTATACTTCTCGGAATGACAAGATAATCACCTTTAACAAAATTCAGGATACCAAGATTAGTTTCAAGTGTACCTTCGCCTTCATGAACAAATATAAGCTCATCGCATGATGCGTTCTTATAGAAAAAATCTGTCTGCGATTCGGGACGGCAAGTGCTCATTATCACATCACTGTTATACATGATTTGGTTTCTTCCAAAAACAAAGTCTGACTTAAAAGGAGTGTCCTTTGTTTTGAAATGATAGGGTCTCAAACCCGCATCTGACCATTCCTTAGGAGTAAGGTCAACTATCTCAGTATCAATAGATTCAATTTTTGCCGGAGAATAAATATGATAAGCATTCGACAGGACACTATCAAAACCGATGGTTGAAAAAAGTTCTTCTTTATATAATGAACCGTCGGGTTGTCTGAACTGTGTATGCCGCTTTTGCGGTATTTTCCCGAGTTTATGATAATATGGCATAATAACTAATTTAAAATTTGTATAAGATAATTATTATAACATTTAATTTCATGAAATAATTTTGAATTATGAAACTATTTTTCTTCACTTATTATCTTTTTTAAAATACTTAACTTTATACAATGGATATAAAGTATTTAAAAGGTGTTGGTGATAAAAGAGCAGAGGCTTTTGCAAAGATTGGGATAAGTAAGCTTGAGGATTTTTTACAATTTATTCCAAGAACCTACGTATTCAGAGCAACGATTGAGGAAGCAAGAGAAAGGTTTAGGGAAACTGTCTTACTTCTGGGAAAAGTTAAATGGGTTGAAAGAGCTGCTAGACCTAATCATCCGACCACAATACTTCTGGAAGATATAACCGGAACGGTTGAAATACCTATATTTGGGGCAACTGAATTCAGAGCAAAGCAGTTCAGACTGAACGAAGATTATCTGTTTTATGGAAAGGTCTCGGAGGCGTTTAAGACATTTAATTTACGGCTTGATTACAAAGACCATTTGAAAATAAATACATCTGATGAAGCAGATTCGGGTTTCTTAAAATTTAACATTATTCCTATCTATGAACTATCAGGAGTATTGAAAGCAACCTGGATAAAACCGCTCACACTATCGAAGATAGTTTTTAATGCATTCAGAGCATTGACAAAACAGAATCCGCAATTTGTTGAGGAATCCATACCGGAAGAAATAATCAAACAGTATGATTTTATTGCAAAGAAAAATGCAATATTAAGAATTAATTTCCCGAACCGGTTTGATGATATTGAGTCCGCAAGAAGACGACTTTCGTTTGAAGAATTGTTTTATGTACAGCTTTTAATGGCGCTTAAGAAAAAGAGTCTTCAAAATGAGATTAAGAATATTACGTTTTCAACTGACATAAAACGGCTTTCGGAACATTTTACAAAAGCATTGCAATTCGAATTGACAAATGCCCAGAAGAAGGTTATAAATGAAATCTACTCGGATATGAAGTCGAAAAATATTATGAATAGACTTCTTCAGGGTGATGTCGGCAGCGGTAAGACTATTGTATCAATTTTTGGAATGCTGATAGCCGTTGAAAGCGGATACCAATCAGCGCTGATGTGCCCGACAGAAATACTTGCCGAGCAGCACCATTACACAATTTCAAATTTTATTAATGAGTTTAATAAAACTGCAGGAACAACTTATAAGATTTCATTATTGGTAGGAGGTCAGAAGAAAAGATTAAGAGAGGAGATCTTACAGGACATAAGACTTGGAAAATCAAATATTATAATTGGAACTCATGCTCTTATTCAGGAGGCAGTTGAGTTTAAAAACCTCGGATTTGTAATAATAGATGAACAGCACAAATTTGGTGTAATGCAAAGAGCAAAACTAAAAGATAAGGGCTTAAATCCTGATGTACTCGTTATGACTGCAACTCCAATTCCAAGAACACTTTCACTAACTTATTACGGTGATTTGGATGTATCGGTTATCGATGAACTTCCTAAAAATAGATTCCCGATAAAAACATATCTGAGAAAAGAAGAAGACAAGTTCAAGATATGGGATTTTGTAAAGGAAAAAATTAACGAAGGAAGACAGGCGTTTATTATTTATCCGATTATTGAAGAATCAGAAAAACTTGACCTTAAATCTGCTGAAGAAAATTTTAAGATTTTGAGAAACGGAGTGTTCAAAGAATATAATCTGGGTATGGTGCATGGAAGAAAGTTCTGGTATGAGATTGAAGAAACGATGAATGAATTTAAAGCCCAAAAGATAAAAGTACTCGTTGCAACCACTGTTATTGAAGTAGGACTGGATATACCAAATGCCACAATCATGATAATCGAGGATGCACAAAGATTTGGGTTGTCACAGCTTCATCAACTGCGAGGCAGGGTTGGAAGGGGGGCAGAACAGTCCTACTGTATTTTAATAGCAAAACATCTGGATGAAATTTCAAAAAGACGGCTTAATACAATGTGTAAAACTACGGATGGATTTAAAATATCAGAAGTTGATATGGAAATAAGAGGACCAGGTGAATTTTTCGGGACAAGACAGTCAGGAGTATTGAATTTTGCCTTAACCGACCTTAACAAAGACAGGGATATTCTGAATTCTGCAAGAAGTATCGCATTTGGTATAATTGATAAAGATCCTCAACTTAGAATGGAAGAACACAAGGTTATTAAGAAAATGCTGCTTACATCTTACAAAGACGCAATGTATTTGATGAATATTGCCTGATATTCAAACTGAATTTATTATTCTAATTTACATTTAGTATTAAAGATTAAAGATATATTTTTGTAGATTATAAACATTAAATAATTGAATCAAAAGCTTTCAAAAATTGAGATAACAGTACCTTTAATTACTGTTATTTTGGATATTGCTGCTATACTTGGTGCATTTTTATCGGCTTATTACGTAAGGTTTTACACAACTTTCACGAACATATTTTCTGTCGAAAAAGGATTTCCCGAACTATCGATGTATATATATTTTGCTCTTTTTACTCTACCGGTATGGATACTTACTTTGCAGAACTTCAAGATGTATAAGTTACGAAGGACTGTTTTTATCGGAGATGAATTTATACATATTGTCAAATGTGTATCAGTAAGCATCTTGCTTTCAATTGGAATAACCTTTTTTTTCAGGGATGAGTCTTATTCACGGCTTGTTTTTGTGCTTATATGGACTTTCGGCATCTTATACATTACAATCGGCAGATACATAATGCTTAAAGTTGAAAAGACATTTTACAACAATAACGTCGGACTAAGAAACATAGCAATCGTCGGTATGTCGGAAATAGCCGATGGAATATACAAAACATTATCAAAGGATAAGTTTACAGGTTTCAGAATGGTGGGTTTCTTTGCGAATGATAAAAATGAAAGTGAATTTGCAGAGGCTAAAACATACCTCGGAAACATAGAAAGCATTCCGCAAATGATAAGAGAGAACAGGATTCAAAATCTTTTATTCTGCTTGCCGCATGAACAAAACCATTATTTATACACAATTATCAAAAACTGTGAAGGCATTAATGTTGAGTTTATGCTTGTTCCTGATTTCATGGAGCTTATTTCAAGCAGGATTAAGATTACCGAGCTGCACGGAATACCTCTAATGATAATCAAAACTTTCCCGCTGAGTGCTTGGGATAGGATAGTTAAGAGATTGTTTGATATCTTTGCTTCTTTGTTTCTCCTTATAATGATTTCACCTATTTTAGTGTTTATAGCATTACTGATAAAACTAACTTCTAAAGGACCGGTGTTTTACAAACAGGAAAGAGTAAGCATCGACGGAAGCAAGTTTGATATGCTTAAGTTCAGGTCTATGAAAATAGACGCAGAGGCAGACGGAACGCCGAAATTTGCGTCCAAGCATGATAGCAGGCATACGTCTATTGGAACGTATTTGAGAAAATTCTCTCTTGATGAATTACCCCAGTTCCTAAATGTTCTTCGCGGAGATATGAGCATAGTTGGACCGAGACCTGAAAGAGAGTATTTTATTAATATCATGAAAAATACTGTGAACAAATACCTTGAAAGACACAGAGTTAAATGTGGAATAACTGGCTGGGCTCAGGTTAACGGTCTAAGAGGTTCTGAATCTCCGATGCAAACCAGAATTGAATACGATATTTATTATATTGAAAATTGGTCATTAGTTTTTGATATTAAGATAATATTGAAGACTTTAAAGGAAATGTTTTTCTCTAAAAGTGCTTTTTAAAAATTTATATGTTTAAATTTTGATACCGGTATTAATTTTCTTTGCACATGCAATATTTGCTGTCTGGGCTTTCGCTAAATCTTACCAGATAGATGGAATAGTTCAGGCCTTTTTGAATTTATTTTTCATCGTGATACTGTTTACTGTCGGATGGACAATCTCAGACCTCATTGTTGGATTTATAATATCAAGCGAGGGTTATGAAATATTTTTGCCTACAGGCAAAGTGGCAATGTTCTTTCTGAAAATAACAGGCTTTATACAGCTTTACGGAAATGGCTACGGCAGAATTCTTCCGAAAGATTCTGTTTCTTTAATCGTACTGACTACTATAGAGTATTTCTTTTATAGATTTTATTTCAGACAAACAAGGATGAATTAGATTGAGTCGAATAAGTATTAAATATCTCGTCTTGTTTGTGTTCTTTATGGGTACTTCATTCCTGTTTCCCAACAACCTATCCTTGCAGGCAAGAAAAGGTGTCATGCTGCAATTTGTAGTATACAATGGTTTTGGAAATAATTTATACATCGATAATGTGATTATGGGAAACCGGGTAAATTATGATCTTGCAGTGACATCGTTTAACAACATTCAAAGTGATACAACGTTTCTTCCTGGCACCGATTCCTATGATGTTTCGCCGGAAATTACTGTATCAAACATAGGTTTAAACAGCTTCACTGACAGTACAATGATGTTTCTGCAAATACCCGAAGTAGGATATCACGATTCGGTTAAAGTACCGCCCCTAACTTCGGGACAGGTGAGTTATGCTTTATTCCCTCTTGTGTCAATTCCGGCAAACCAGAAAATTACGCTTACGACATATCTGGCAAGCACTGTAGATTCAACAGAGTTAAATGATACTATACGCCAGACCTCTCTTTTTCTGACCGGATCCTCAAGAAACGTTCTTCTCGAAGAGTTTACGGCAGCAACCTCACCTGCTTGCGGCTCTAACAACTTATTTCTGGATACTTTTATAAATAATAATTTTAATAAAATATCCGCGATTAAATATCACGTCGGATTTCCACCTCCGGGAATTGATTCCATGTATCTCTTCGATACCGTTATGGTTGAAGAACGAAGAGCATATTATTTTTCTAACTCGATTCCTGTTTCAATAATTAACGGAAGAGAAAGAATTTTATTGCCGTATTATGTCGATTCAAATCTTTTTATACCTTATGAGAATACTATTAAAGAAGGTTCCCCGGTAGGACTATCTGTTACCAACACTCAGGTTGCTCCTGACACGATTGAATCCGTGGTTACAGTGAATTTTCTCTATCCTTTGCTGAATAAAAATTTAAAGTTAAGAATTGCAGCGGTTGAGAGGCAAGTGAATTATCAGTATTCAATCGGTGCAAGCGGCGACAGTATATTTTATGACGTATGCAGAAGAATGTATCCCGACGCAAACGGGTTTCCGCTTACGGGAAATGTTGGAAGCCAGCAGTTTGTAATAAGATTTCATATAGATACATTATGGAAAGATACCTCTATTTATACCGTTGCTTTTATTCAAAGCGATGTTGATAGAACTGTTTACAACTCTGCAAAAAGTTACACCTCGATTGTTAACACAAAAAATGTAAAAATACAATCACCCAAAACTGTTAAACCCGAGTTTGAATACAAGTATAGATCCGCAAAATCTTATTCAATGCTTTCATATTCACCTGCTATTGATGATACCGTCTCATACTTTAATTATGAAAACTTCGAGGGACAATTCCTTCCAAAAGGGTGGAAAATTAACAACATTGATGGCTTCCTGACATTTGAGAAAGTAAAAGGAGTTAATGGTGTAACACTTGGGGGATACAGTTCGGTGAAAATGCCATTTTATGACTATGCAAATATCGGAGAAAAAGATACTCTTTTCAGCGTGGTTTTTGACAGTGTATCAACTTTTGACACTCTGACATTTGACTGGGCATATGCTGTTTATCTTTCAACATTTTCAGACAGTCTGGAAGTAAACATTTCTGTTGACGGTGGAAATACATTTACAAACATTTTTAGAAAAGGCGGATATCAGCTGGCGTCAGCGATTTCGACAACATTGCCTTTTGCACCGGTTAATGCACAACAATGGCGAACATTCAGATACTCATTATCAGACGTGATTCCACCTGATAATCCCTATAACATAATTCCTGGAAATTTCTCGCTGGAACAGAATTATCCGAATCCTTTTAATCCTGTAACAACAATCGGTTACAAACTTCCCATTAATACTTTTGTATCGATAAAAATCTATGATTTAACAGGAAAACATTTGCTTACTCTGGTAAACGAGAATAAAAGAGCTGGTTCGCACGAGGTTAGTTTTAACGCATCGGGACTTTCAAGCGGAGTTTATTTTTACGTGATTAAAGCAGAAAATTTCACCCAGGCAAGAAAACTTATTTTCCTTAAATAGAACCTGTTTCACTTAAACGAATCCTTTTTGGTGGTTCTGAAAATTCGCATAGAAAATGAAATTTAAAAAGAGTATTTTATTAGTTCTCATTTACTAAAACTTAAAAACCCAAAGCATCATGACAAAATACGCGTTAACTAGTCCTTTAAGTAAGATTTTAGATAAACCAAAGGAAGATTTTACACGGGAAGACTTACTGAAAGTCATCGAAGAAAAACAAATCGAGACAATTAGGTTTCACTATATAGCCTTAGACGGTAAGCTGAAAGAATTAAGAATTCCCCTGCCTGACAGAAAAAATGCTGAAATAGTTTTAACTGAGGGTGAAAGAGTTGATGGTTCATCATTATTTAAAGGTCTTGTCGATTCCGGACTGTCGGATTTGTATGTTGTACCTGTATATAAAACTGCATTTCTTAATCCGTTTAACAGTACAAGTCTTGACTTAGTATGCAGATATGTTACCGCGAATGGTGAGTTAGCACCATTTACACCTGATAATATACTGCACAAAGCAGCAAATTTATTTAAGAAAAATACAGGAATTGAGCTTCATGCACTTGGGGAACTTGAATTCTATCTTATGTTTAATCCGATAAACAATATGTATTTCCCGCCCAAACAGCAGGGTTATCACGCTTCAGGTCCTTACCTGAAATCAGGCAAAATATTATCTGACATGCTAAGAATTATAACACATATAGCGGGACAGGTAAAATATGCACATAGCGAAGTAGGTTTTATAGAAAAAATAGTAAGTGCAAATCCGGAAATTGACGGCAAGATGGCAGAGCAGCTTGAGATAGAATTTCTTTCAACTCCAATCGAAGAAGCAGCTGACGACATAGTAATTGCAAAATGGCTCATTAGGAATATTGCATATCAAAATGGAATACTTGCTACATTCGCACCTAAGATCGAAGAGGGTTATGCAGGAAGTGGAATGCATTTTCATCTTAAGCTTATGAAGGACGGGAAGAGCATAATGGTAGATGAGAAGGGAGATTTAACAACTCATTCAAATAAATTAATTGGAGGTTTGTTACATTTTGCCGACTCTTTAACTGCCTTCGGAAATACGGTTCCTTCATCGTACTTAAGGCTTGTGCCAAATATGGAAGCACCCACACAATTTTTCTGGAGTGATTCAAACAGAAAAGCTATGGTTAGAGTACCGCTTGGATGGTCAAAGATAAGCAATCTTGCAGAACTTGTTAACCCGGGAGAAAAAAGTGTACCAATGAAGATTGATAGTATGCAGACCATAGAGTTTCGAGTTCCCGATGGAAGTGCGAATGTACATCAGGTGTTGGCGGGTATAACAATGGCTGCAGAGTATGGGTTCACACAATCAGAAGAATCGCTGAAACTAACCGAGAAACTTTACTTCAAGGGAAAAACAAAAGAGGAAAATACTGATACGGAATTTCCAAGTTTACCGACAACTTGTGCAGATTCTGCCGATATTCTTGAAAAGAAAAGAGGACTTTACGAAAGAGAAGGAGTTTTCCCTAAAAGTATGATTGATTATTCAATTGCTCAGTTGAGAGCAGAAAACGACAGAGAAATGCATAAAACAATTTCAGAACTCTATGGTAAAGGTAAGATAGTAGAAAAGAAAAGAATAATGCACAAAGATATTCACAAACATTAAACTTCAAGAATAATAAATAAAAAAACCCCTTAACCAAGGGGTTTTTTTATCTCCCATCCGAAAATTCAAATGTTCCCAAATTCTACGCAAAACACTGATTTATCAATAATTTAACCTGAAACCATCTGTTTCTCAATAATAAATTCTTAATACACTGTTTTTTCATATATTACACAATATCTAATACAATACTAATACAGTACTAATACAGCACTAATACAATACTAATTCAGTTTCATATTAGTAATATATCTAAAGCAAATCATCCACAATATTTATGAATCTTGAACTGTACTTACCGAAAATAAGTATGGAAATTTAAACTTTGAAAGGTAATAGACCCCGGATAGTTAAAAACTTGTCGGCAATACTGAAATAAAATAGAATAATAGATTTCTTTTTTTATTCTTTATGATTGTTTTCGAATTCTGATTTCTTTGCTTCTGCATCTGCCCAAATACTATCGGGTACGAGTTTTTTAATAAAAGAATACAACTCATCCAGATTTTTCTTGTACATCTCTATAGGAAAATACGGCGACTCAAATGCAACAGGCGGTTGATCTAATTCAGGATTCTCTTTCGTTATTATAAGTTTCACTCGTTCAAGTGAACCACCTACAGGATGCTGATTCTCTGGAACCGCTTTTATCTTTCCTGTTGCAAGCTGTGAAGTAGTTATTTTTTCCGAAAGCAGCTTGAGGTCTTGTTTCGATACGTTAAAACTGTAATTAATCGGAGGCTTTTGCTCGTCATACCCCAGACGGTAATTCAATGAAGACTCGCCGTTATTGTTTATCGTTATTTCATAACTGTAATGATAAGGAGGAGGAAGTGGTCCCGAATTATAAAAATACTGTAGTGCAGACCAGTCACTTTTGGTCACATCCTGTGAATTTGTACAGGAAGCAATTACTGATAGAAAAATTAATCCGATTAATAAGTTTTTCATAATTCAATATTTGTTAAAGTTATATTTTATTATTCACACTTTCAAAACAATACGAAGTTTATAAAATCATATAATAAAAAAGCCGGCTTAAACCGGCTTTATATGTTTATTTGTTTTCTCTTGGTTTTCTGTGAGGTGGTCTTGAATGCCCATCTCTTCTCTTGTGTCCTTCTTTATCGCCTCCATCACCTTCTTTTCTAAGTAATGCACGTCTGCTAAGCTTTAGTTTACCGCTGTCATCAATTCCAAGAAGCTTTACTTGTATCTTGTCGCCCATTTTTAAAACGTCGGCAACCTTTTCAACACGCTTTACATCAATCTCTGAAATATGAAGAAGCCCTTCTTTACCAGGCATGATTTCAACGAATGCTCCAAATTCTTTAATACCTTTTACTGTTCCGTCATAGATTGCACCTATCTCGGGAGTCGCTGTAAGAGCTTTAATCATATTGATTGCAACGTCTGCATCTACCTTGTTAACTGCAGCAACTGTAACCTTGCCTTCGTCATTAATATCTATTTCCGCATTACTTTCAGCAATAATATGTCTAATAGTTTTACCTCCCGGTCCGATTACGAGTCCAATCATATCGGTTGGAATTTCAATCGTAAATAATTGTGGAGCATATTTAGAAATACTTTCTCTTCCTTCAGCAAGAGTTTCATTCATTATTCCAAGAATATGCATTCTACCGGTTTTTGCCTGTGTTAAAGCTGTTTTCATTATTTCAAATGAAATGCCCTGAATTTTGATATCCATCTGTATAGCTGTTATTCCTTCGCTTGTTCCGGCAACCTTAAAGTCCATATCTCCGAAATGGTCTTCTGAACCGAGTATATCGCTGAGAACAACAACTTTATCTTCTTCTTTAATAAGTCCCATTGCAATTCCTGCAACCGGTCTTTTTAATTTCACTCCCCCGTCCATAAGGGCTAACGAACCGGCACAAACTGTTGCCATAGATGAGGAGCCATTCGATTCAAGTATGTCTGAAACAATTCTGATAGTGTAAGGAAATTCTGCTTCTGATGGAATCATTTTCTTTAAGGCGCGCTCTGCGAGGTTTCCATGTCCAATTTCTCTTCTGCCCGGACCCGGACGCCCACCGACTTCACCGGTACTGAATGAAGGAAAATTGTAATGAAGAATGACTCTTTTGTTTTCTTCATCCTTAATAAGTCCTTCAACAATCTGTTCGTCGCGTTTCGTACCAAGCGTAACTGTTGTTAAGCTTTGTGTCTCTCCTCTTGTGAAAAGAGCTGAGGCATGAGTTCTTGGCAATACACCTACTTCACACGTTATCGGTCTTATATCTGTTGCAGTACGCCCGTCAAGCCTGATTGATTCTTCAACTATCATCTTTCTCATGTCAACCTGCTGTATGTCGTGCATTATTTCATGCAGTTTCTTCTCGGACTCAGGATATTTTTCCGCAAGTGATGTAAGAACGAGTTCAGAAAGCTCTTTTGATTTATTCTGTCTCTCTTCTTTAGTGAGAATTGTTCTGTCAAGTTTCTTAATACCCTCTTCGTACAATGCCTTTACGTCATTTAGCATTTCCGTATTTTCTTCCGGGACCACAACAGTTCTTTTAGGTCTACCTGCTTCTGATGCAAATTCTTTCTGAAAATTACAGAGTTCTATAATATGTTTATGTGCAAATTCCACGGCAGCAAGAAGTTCTTCTTCCGAAACTTCCTTTGCTTCGCCCTCTACCATAACGATAGAAGATACTGTGCCTGCTACTGTAATATCATAATCACCTGCTTCAAGCTGGCTGAATGTTGGATTAACGATAAATTCATCGTTTACCTTTGTTACCCTTACCTCTGATATCGGATTGTTGAATGGAATATCTGATATGAGCAATGCTGCAGAAGCTCCTACTGCTCCTATAACATCACAATCGAATTCGCCGTCTGATGAATATACTGTAACATTAATTTGTGTTTCACAAAAATATCCTTCTGCAAACATCGGTCTAATCGGTCGGTCTATAAGACGTGAGGATAAGATTTCTTTTTCTGAAGGTCTTCCTTCCCTTCTGAAAAATCCACCCGGAATCTTACCGGCGGCGGCAGTTTTTTCCCTGAAGTCAACTGATAAGGGAAAAAAATCCTGACCCTCATTGGGTTCTTCTTTTGCAACAACAGTACATAATACTACGTTGTCGTCATAAGAAACTAATACTGCCCCGTTTGCCTGCTTTGCTAATTTACCTGTTTCAAGCGTAAGTTTCCTTCCGCCAATCTCAATAGCTTTTCTAAAAACCATCTTTATCTTTCTTTTTAAAGTTTACTTTCTTAATTCTAAATCTTTAACAATCTGTCTGTAACGCGTAATGTCTTTCTTTTCTAGGTATTTCAGAAGCCTTCTTCTTTTACCAACCATCTTTAAAAGACCGGTTTTTGAATGATTGTCCTTTTTGTGTTTTGCGAAATGTTCAGCTGAAAGTTCATTTATTCTTCTTGTTAGAATTGCTACCTGAACCTCAGGTCTTCCTGTATCTTTTTCGGCTTTACCGAATTTTGAAACAATTGCTTGTTTGTCTTCTTTTGTTAATCCCATTTTAATGAATTAAATTATTAATTAAATGTTTTTTGCACTCTTCTTTATCTTTGTTCAGCTGTATAACAAGCTCATCCAGAGAATTAAATTTTTTCTCATCCCTTATATACTCCTTAAGTATTACCTTAATCTTCTGACCGTAGATATCCATATCAAAGTTAAAGATGTTTACTTCTATAAAGATATCTTTACCTGATGAGACAGTAGGCCTATGACCAATATTCATCATACCGTAATACTCACCATGCTCAAGAACAACCTTAACAAAGTAAACTCCGTTCTTAGGTAAGAGTTTGTGTTCGTCCGAAAGATGAACGTTTGCAGTAGGAAATCCCAATGTGTTTCCCCTTCTGTCACCGGTTACTATCTTTCCTTCGAACGTATAATCTTCACCAAGTATATCCTTTGCTTTGGAAAGATTTCCTTCCAATAAAAGATTTCTAATAGTAGTACTGTTGATTCTTGATTCGCCTTTAAGTTCATCAACTTTATACAAATCGAAGTTATACTTGTCTGTCAGATTTACCAAGGATTCATAGTTGCCTTCCCTGTTCTTGCCGAAGGAATGGTCAAATCCAAGAACCAGATGTTCGAGTCCGATTCCCCCAACGAGATACTCTCTCAGGAACTCTTCAGCACTATGCTCGGAGAATTCGGTAGTAAACTTCAATACATATACTACATCTACATTCAGTTGCTCAAATATCTCGAGCCTCTCATGAGTTGTTGACAACAGTTTTATCTCATTCGTGCGGTTTCTAAGAACCAGACGCGGATGAGGGTCAAACGTTACAATAACCGTTCTCCCGCCAAATTTATTCTTTAAGTCCTGAAGTTTATCTATAACAACTCTATGACCTCTGTGCACACCGTCAAATGTTCCTACTGTAACTATACTTTTCTTGTCGTAATTACTTTTATCTAAATGTCTGTATATTTTCATTAAATTTAATAAACTGGTAAGTTTTACAACCTTCCACGGATTATTGTATAATGTTCTTTACTTAATGCTCCTTAAGCAATCAAGGATAGCATCAAACTTTGGAAGATCTCCGGCGTTCTCAAGAACTTCAGCGTAAGCAATCTTTCCTTCTGGATCAACAACGAATGCTGCACGTTTTGAGACACCATTCATTCCAAGAACAAAACCTCCATCTGCATATTTTGTACCATAGGCTTCAGAAACCGTTGAGTTAAAGTCGCTTAATAAAGGAATTGTAATTCCGTTAGCTTTTGCCCATGCTTCCTGTGTAAATATCGAATCGACACTAATACCAAGAACAACCGCGTCCATTACTGAATACTTCTCGAATCCTTCAGATACTGTACACATTTCTGTTGTACAAACACCTGTGTATGATAAAGGGTAAAATAAAATAACCACTTTTTTACCTTTGTAATCTGAAAGCGAGAATTCTTTTGGCTCGCCTGTCGTATTTTTAGAGAATAACTTAAAATCGGGGGCAATATCTCCAATTTTTAATGCCATTACTATTAATCCTTTCTAATATTTAATAATTTTCAGTATTTTAAGAAATAACATGAAATATAAACAAATCAAAATCCATTAACAATGCGAAGAAATATGAGAAAAATGTAAATATTGCGATTTTGAGCGATTTTTGATTATGGTAAAGTCGGGATATTTTTGAGGCTATTCATAGGCCGGTTTGAGGCAAGTTATAAAAACAAACTATAGTTTTGAATCCTTAAAAACAGCACAGAATTGAGGTTTTTTTAATAAGGAAAAAGTGAGAGAATATTTAACGTTGTGACTAGATTGCAGTAGGTCGGGTGTTTCAGGATACACAAATCACAGTTAATTACACTTGAAATTTAAAAGCAACTTCCATAATTTTTCAGACTTTTAGAAATATAAAATTATATGTAATGAGAATTTTAAGGTTTGGGTTAGTATTAATAGTTTTAGTATTAACAATGGGTTTATCATCCTGCGGTGGTGAAAAGGGAAAAGTTATTAATTATTTAGAGAAAATCGAAAAATATGTGAGTTCAGATGAATACAAGAAGGCAGGTATGAGTTTTATAGATCAATGTATTGTTGTTTCACCTAATGGTGAAAAATCATTTGATGAAAATAAATTTAACGAACTTGTAATCGGATTAGTAGAAGCTAAAGATATGGAAATTTGTCAGTCGGTTGGTTTAAAAGACAGGGAAGAAGCGGGTACTTTAGTAAACAAGTACATTACGGAACCTGATGTAAAAGAGTTAACCGATAAGATTGACAAAGCGATGTCTGAAATAGCAATGGAATTTCAGAAAGAGGGTATGGCAAAGGTTGATGCTTCAATGCCACCACAAGATAACGACCCTCTGGTTCCAAATCCTAAAGTAGAACAGCCTAAAAAATAATTTTATTAATTACATGCCGGTTATGCCGGCATGTAATTTAAAATTCATTTATCAAACCAAAGTGTATTTTTCCATCGAGGATACCATCTTCCTTTGCGATTGCATAATTAACGCCGATAAGTCCAATGGCAGTTTCAATTCTGATTCCAAGTCCATATCCCAAGAGGAAACTTTCCTGCTTTGTAATGTTGTTTAATGGATCTTCGGGTCTATAATAATAACCCGGGTCAACAAATACAGAGGCAAAACTTTTACGGGAAAACGCATACCGTAGTTCAATTGTGCCGTACGTGAATCGAGAGGCTCTAAACTGTTCTTCGCGATATCCGCGAATATTTTTAATACCGCCAACTTTGTAAAAATCCGCGTCTTCGAGCTTATCTGAGTCAATCTGTCCTGCAAATAGCCTGATAAGTAATGATTGCCGTTTAAAAAACGAAAAGAAAACATCAACATCCATTGAATATCTCTGCAGAGAAAAGGATTGATCTGCAGAATTTACTGAACCGCTTCTGTTGTAAATTCTTTTATCGCCATATGTAAACATGGCTCTATACAGAAACCCACTATTTGGAATAAAGACATTGTCGCGACTATCATAACGAATCTCCGTCCCTGCATAAAGAATTCTTGAGTCTGCGACAGTAAACAAAGCAAGGGAATCTTCAGGCGGAATAACCCTGTCAATACCAGCAGTAAAACCAAATGTAAACTTATCAGTCAGAAGAATATCTCCTTTTGCATCAAACTTTCTGCGTGTATAACTCGTGTCCTGAAGTCTTTGTAAGAATCCTGCACTTAAATTAAGTGGTAAACCAAAGAAATACGGCTCTCCGTACTTAAGTTCAAGTTCCTGAATAGACTTGGTTTCTTGCTGCCAGCGGGCATCCAGCCTTCTTGCCGTGCCGAATAGGTTTCGGAACGAAAGGTTTATCAATCCTGTAAAGTAGCCGCTTTCCGTTTCATTAGCGGGAGGTACATACCCGATAATACCGTCAAAGGTATTTGTATTTCCTTCTTTAACATTAATAAGCAGCCCCGATTCCTTCTTGTTGGTGAGTGTATAAATCATTGGCTGGTCAACAGTTTCGAAGATATTAAGACGTTCAAGTCGAAATTTCATGTTATTTAAATCTTCGCGAGTAACAGATTTTGTTTTTTCAATCTTTAATTCCCGAAGAATTACATCATCTTTCGTGTCTGTATTTCCTTTAATTCGAACGTTGGAAATTATAACACTTGATTCTTCTTTTACAGAAATTTTAAGGCGGATTTTGGGCTCAGTATTTTCATCATAAACAGATATTTCATCGATATACACCTTCGTAAACAGACTTCCCTTTTTCTCGTATTCATCGAGTAAGTATTTTATGTCGCCGTTGAGTGTGTTTTGATCTAGTATAACACCGACCTTTGTATCGAAACTGCTTTTTATCTGCTCGACTGTAAAGACATTATTTCCTGTTATGATGATTTCGCCAAGTTTAACCTGTTTGCCTTCATCAATAGTAATCGAAATATCAACGTAGGAAGAATCGATGTTGTACACGTAATTCGGGTTAACAATGCGTGCGTACAGATATCCATAATCACGATATTTAGCACGAATGGATTTCAGGTCTGAGTTAAACTGTTCTTGAAGGAATGGTTTATCAATTTTAAGAAGCATTGAGTTCTTGATTTCGTTGTCGTTAAAGAAATGATTTCCTTCAAGATTAATTGAACCCACTAGAGTTTGAGAATATAGAGAAGATGAAAACAGGAATATAATTACAGCAAGAACAGAGGAATACTTTTTAAAAACGAATGCTATTATTATACTAACGTATTTCAAAGAGATTCAAGAATAAATTATTTTTGTGCTACAACAACTATACCTGTCCCCGCTTCGTTTTCAGTCTTTGTATCAAGCCACATAAAAATCAGCACAAACCATAAAGTAAACAGATAATAGAACGGTAGTATAAGTATAAATACTTTTGAAACCCCTGCAATAAGAATAGGATATTTTATTCCAAATCTCCACGATATTGTACCGTATTTTCCATAAGTATATTTAAAATGAGTTACCTTCAGCCCTGCTCTTTCAAGTTTAGCCGTTATATCTTCCTTCGAATAACCGTTGCGTGCATGCTCTTCAATAAAGCTTTCATCGTGCTCGTCATGAGCATCACTGCCTCCAAGGTCTGATGGAGTGTTTATTAAAAGTCTGCCCCCGGGTTTAAGAGCGTTAGAAAAATTCTTAAGTACGAGTTCGTCTTCCACAATGTGCTCCATAACATCTACGTTCAGAATGAAGTCGTATTCGTTTTGATTTGTTATTGCTGTCAGGTCGGCGACTTCGAATTTCACATTTTTAAAACCACGTTTATCGAAGAAATAAATACAATCATCGACCTGTTCATCTTTAACATCAACACCAAGTATCTTGCAGCCCCTGAAATGTTTCGCCATGAAGTATGAATACTGACCAAAACCCATTCCCGCATCAAAAATATTTAAGGTGTCATCTGATTTAAACAACTGCTTAACCATTTTTCTAACATGCCATGAGCGCAGAAACATTAAATCGAGAAGTTTGTAAAATATTCTTCTAAGGAAGACATTTCTTGACACTATATTACCAAAAACTTTCTTAATCGGATCGTATTTCAATATATTTAAAAATTAATTTTCTAAAATGTTAACTACTTCATTAAAAACCATATCTGTTGTAACTAATTCCATACAGTTAGGTTTAAAATCACATTTATTTTTATAACACACAAGACAATCCATGTTCGGATAAATCTTTCGGACAAGACCATAATCCTCGATTTCTGTATGAGAAGTGGGACCAAAAATACAAACAGACGGTACTTCCAAAGCTGTGGCTACATGAAGTGCAAGAGTATCACCAGTAACAAGTACATCGCAAAGATTAATATACGATGCAAATTCCCTAAGAGAATTTTCACTACCGGTATCAAATACATTTTTACATTCCTTGCTTAAGTAATCATTTATATCTTTTTCGTTCTTGCTGCCAAAGAGCAGGAAGGCGCAGTTGTATTTTTTGTGCAGGGCTTTTATCAGTTCGGCATAGCCTTCAAGACGCCATTTCTTAAACTGCCAACGGTTACTGGCACCGGCGTTTATGCCGATAATTTTCTTATACTTCGACAAAGAGTTTTTGTCATAAAATTCTTTTGCGAAAAGCGACTCGTCTTCAGTAATATTAAATATTATTTTCCCTTTGCTGTAAGGGAGAGAACATATTTCGTGAATAATTTGCTGATAGGTTTTTGTGTTCTTAGCTTTCAGATTATCAAAAGCACCCATTTCAAACCATTCCTCTGCTTGTTTGTTAAATGGATAAACATTGCCTTTTAAATCAAGTCCGAACCCGATTTTAGTTTTACCTTTTGCAAATGAGGCAAGGGAAGATGACACAGGGGAAGGATCAAGATTAATTATGACGTCATACTCAATAATAGAAAGAACAGCATTCAGATTACCGCTTTCATATATCAATACTTCGTCAACAAGATGATTATTTCTAAACATGTCGGAAGCATTTGATTTGGTAAGCCATGATACATAAGAACCCGGATTTGCTTCTTTAAGAGAATGCAGTAAAGACGTTGTTCTTAGAACATCACCAATGGCATCGAGTTTAATAATAAGTATCATTTTCCCTTTGGGAGAAAAATGCGGACAATCACTGCAAACAATTCCTTCAGCTTTGTGAAATTTGCATGGTCTGTCTCCCGAAAAATACCTGCAATCATGTTTTAATATCATTTCATATCCTCCATTATTTTCACAACAAGTTCAGGAAATTTATTAAATAAGTTATCTTCAAGTTTCTTATTTATGTTAGATTTAAAATCTGTTTTATTTCTTTCATTAAAGAATTTTCTTACAGAATTTACTATTTCGGAAGGGCTATTGGGTTCAATTATATATCCCGTATTATTATCTATGACATCTTCTGCAAGCCCTCCAACGTTTGTGACTATTACCGGTTTTCCGAACCCATAAGCAATATTCAAAACACCGCTTTGAGTACCTGATAAATAAGGAAGAATGACGATGTCTGCAACAGAATAATACCTACCTACATCTTCATTCGGAACAAATTTTTGAACAACTTTAACATGGTCTTTTATTCCAAGAGTTTCAATCTGCTGATAATATTTATCTGAGGAATCATAGAATTCACCGACAATGAGAAGTCTTGCATTCGGATTTATTTCTAAAATACCCGGATAGGCATCAATCAAAACGTTTAGTCCTTTGTACTTCCTGACATAACCGAAGAAAAGCAATACATCATCGTCTTTAGAAAAGCCAAGAATCTCTTTTTGCTTTCTTACATCAATATTCTTATCAAGATTGTAACAGCCATATATTGGCAGTGCTGACTTATAAATCTTTTTGTGTGTAATATTTTTGAGCGTGTTTTCAACAACGTTAGAAAGAGCAATAAAAGTGTCTGCATTTTTAAGCCCAATCTTTGTTAATAGCCGGTCAACAAATCTTGCTTCATGAGAAATAACATTCTCTGTGATAAAAACTATTTTATTGCGATAGTGCTTTTTTATCAATGATGAGATTACACGGTGTGATGGTCCAAAGAATGGATTCCACCAATCAAAAATAACTAAATCCGCTTTATGAGAATTTATGAATTTAGCTGCTTTAAACCAAGTAAAAGGATTTATGGAATTGATTAATCGCTTACTTTCGACTTCCTTTATAATGTGTCCGCTAGTATCATTTTGGGTTGTACCGGGAAAAAAAATTGAAGGATACAACAGTGTATAATTTACTATTGTGACATCGAATTTATCTTTAAGCAAATCATACAGAAATGAAACGTAGAGTGAATTTCCGCCTCTGTAAGGATAAGCAGGACCAATTATGACAATTTTCTTCTTTTCTATCAAACTTTGAGAAATAATGTCACAATATAAATCATATAAAAATTAATTGTAATTCAAATTACATAATACAAATGCTTATCCCGGGACATGACAGTAGTATACGGTAAATACAAACCGATATTTCCCTATGACCTTATTTAACAAGCAGCATTTTTATCGTTTTTCGGATATTATTAACTGAATAACTGAAATAATATACACCACTAGCATATTTACTCATATTCAGATTGTATTCATAAAATCCAGGACTAACCATTTTATTATTATCATTTATAATAGATTTACCGTTTGCGTCATAGATTGTTATATTAAGGTTTCCCTTTTCTTTAATACCAAATTTCACTTTAGTTGAAGGATTAAAAGGATTTGGGTAATTTTGTTCGAGAGTATAATCTTTAGGAATTTCAGAACTAATATTGATAATTGCGTCCGGATGAACGTAGAAACTCCATATTGAAGACCATTGACTTTCAATAGTTCCTGCGATTGATTTCACTCTCCAGTAATAATTATTTCCACCGATTAATTTCCCTGCGGGAACGAGGTATTGGTTTGAGGTTGTATATGCATAATCGGTAAGTGTAGTGAAACTACTATTAGGAGAAATCTGTATAAAGTAATTGAATGCGCCTGCTACTGAGGTAAAAGTCAGACCCGGCTGAACAGTGTGGATAGTAGAATTATTTAATGGATATACTAATTGAGGGGCGCTTATTGTGACACCGCCATTAGTAGTTTTTAAAATAATTCCGTCATACCCAAGTAACCATCCGGTACCTGAATTAATGAAATTGACATCGGTTAACATATTATTATTGCCCGGCAATCCATTTACTGACTCCCACGATTCTCCGTAATCAGTTGATTTCAACAGGGTATTATCCCATCCTGTAACCCAACCCGATCCAGATTCAAAGAATTGAACCGAAAAAAGATAGGAGGAGATTCCGGGAATAATTTTCCGAACCCAGTTATTACCGCCATCAGTTGTTTTAACGATTACACCGTAAGAACCGACGGCAATACCAGTATCGACATTGAAAAAATAGACATCACGTAACCATGTTTCGTGATTCACAATCTGCTGAAACCAAGTATCACCCCCATCCGATGTTTTAAATATTTCATTATGGCTTCCAACGACATATCCTGTAAGAGTATCCGGGAATGCCATTTGGAAAAACTCGCTTATTGTAAAACCTAAGTTTTTCTGAACCCAGTTTACTCCTCCGTTTGTAGTTTTAGCAAAGAACTTCCTGTCACCACAAACAAATCCTATGTCGGGGTTTATAAAAACTACATCCCATAGACCACAATTAAAATTATATGCGGTACTCCATGTTACACCACCATCTATTGTTTTAAGGAGAGTGCCGGTAGAGGTCAGATAATCTCCGTACGAACCTGCAATCCAACCAGTTTGAGAATTCAAAAATTGTATTCCGTCGTAAGTATAAAAAGAAGGAACGATAAGATTAATCCAATTACTACCTCCATTAGTTGATTTCATCACAATATTTTCTCCGACAATCCAGCCGGAATCCTGATTGAAAAAGAAAGATTCTCCGAGAATTTTATTTGTACTGCTGTACTGCTGTGACCAGAATTGAGAAAATAATGGTGGGCAAATAAAGAAAGTAATTATTAAAATAGTAAATAATTTACATTTCATGATTTTTAATAATTTATTTAAATTAAAACTAAATAATCTTTCCTCAACAAACAAGATATTATTTCGTAATTATTCCATACCTTCGGCACATAGCTGTTAATGTTGAATAGAATAAGAATGATATTCTAAAAACAAAGCATTAAGAATATTATAATTTATATACTCTCGTACGTAAAAAACACTTATTCCTCTGAATGGAATTTCATTGCGAGTTTGACATCATCAGGACTTCCAATGAAGAGTGGGGTGCGTTGATGTAGTCCTTTAGGGATAATTTCGAGGATTCTATTTCTACCGTCTGTTGCAATTCCACCTGCCTGTTCGACAATAAATGCAAGGGGGTTAGCTTCATACATTAGGCGAAGTTTGCCGTTTTTGTTCTTATCGTCTGCAGGATAAATAAATATTCCGCCATATAAAAGATTCCTGTGAAAATCCGCAACAAGAGAACCGACGTATCGGGATGAGTAGGGCCTACCGGTTTCTTTATCGGGCTGCTTTAAGTAATCAACATACTTCTGTATTCCTTTTGACCATTTTGTATAGTTACCCTCATTAACAGAATATGTTTTTGATTTCTGAGGAATTCTCATGTTGTCATATGAAATTAGAAACTCACCAACGGATGGGTCAAGTGTAAATCCATGCACACCGTTTCCTGCGGTGTAAACCATAATAGTACTGGAACCATAAACAACGTACCCAGCT
Source organism: Ignavibacteria bacterium (assembly GCA_041649015.1). Classification (NCBI taxonomy): domain Bacteria; kingdom Pseudomonadati; phylum Ignavibacteriota; class Ignavibacteria; species Ignavibacteria bacterium. The sequence goes on along the minus strand of JBAZNU010000003.1, from coordinate 58,745 downwards.
GCAACTTGTTTTAAGCCTACTTGCAAGCAGTCATGTATTTCGCCGGGACCATGAGCAGAAAGTCTTTTATAAACAGAAAAAATTGTTCCAATAGATATATTGGCGTCAATATTTGAAGAGCCGTCAAGCGGGTCAAAATGAATAATGTATTTATGCGAATAATCGTTGTAAACTTCATCAATAGGAACGAAGGTTTCTTCTTCTTCGGAACATAGTGCGCATGCATGCCCGCCCATTCTCATTATGCTCTTTAAAGTGTCGTTTGCGTAAACATCGAGTTTTTTAACTTCTTCGCCCTGAACATTCTCATCACCTGTAAGCCCAAGAATATCAATCAATCCTGCACGATTGACTTCCAATGAAATCACTTTGCATGCAAGAGCAATATCACTAAGTAAATCCGAAAGTTGTCCTGTAGCCTCCGGGATTTTTCTCTCTTCGGCGATAATGTGTCTGTATAAAGTAGTGAGCTTTTTAATCATTTTAACCTCCGCTAATAATATATTACATTAAAACTGAAACAGCGTCTTTAATTTTTTCGACACCGACTATTTCAATCTTATATTTTTTGATATTTAAATGTTTTAAGTTATTCTTTGGTAATATAATTCTTTTAAAACCAAGTTTTTCAGCTTCGTTTATTCTTTTTTCAATACTTGAGATTGTTCGTATTTCTCCTGCAAGCCCTACCTCGCCTATTATTACGGTCTCAGAATCAACAGGAATATCCTTTGCAGACGAAAATATACTCATAGCTGCAGCAAGGTCAACGGCGGTCTCATCAATCTTAACGCCGCCAGCAATATTAAGAAAGACATCATGTTTATTTAAGAACAAGCCAAGTTTTTTCTCAATGACAGCGTTAAGAATGCTTAATCGCTTATAGTCAAAACCCATTGCAGTTCTTTGCGGGACACCATAGGAGGTTGATGCAACAAGTGCCTGGACTTCAATAAGAATGGGACGCGTCCCCTCAATAGCAGAGGAGATAACACAACCTGAAGCACCATAATTTCTTTGAGATAAAAATACTTCGCTGGGATTAAGCACCTCTTTAAGTCCCTTTTCCGTCATCTCAAAAATACCGATCTCATTCGTAGAGCCGAAGCGGTTTTTAATTCCTCGAAGTATTCTGTAAAAATGGGTTCGTTCACCCTCAAACTGAAGGACAACATCAACCATGTGCTCTATAACTTTAGGTCCTGCTATTGTACCATCTTTAGTAATATGTCCAACGATGAGAATGGGTATGTTTGTGGTTTTTGCTATTTTAATCAGGTATGAGGTTGATTCACGAAGTTGAGAAACCGTACCGGGCGAACTTTCAAGTTCGGGAAGATATACTGTCTGAATTGAATCAATTACTATATAATCCGGACGTTCAATTTCAATTGCAGAATGAACAGTGTCAAGGTTTGTTTCGGACAGAACAAAGAAATTATTAACTTTAACGCAAAGCCTATCAGCCCTCATTTTAATCTGAGATGCAGACTCCTCACCGCTAACGTATAGAAATTTCTTTCCGCTCAGATTGCTTGCTATCTGGAGCATTAGCGTTGACTTTCCAATCCCCGGGTCACCTCCGATTAGTATTACAGAACCATTAACAATTCCTCCACCAAGAACACGGTCGAGCTCACTTATTTTAGTAGGATTCCTGTTTCCGTTATCTTCATGAATAATATGTTCGAGTGTTTGAATTTTATCTTTAACGGATTTATCGGAAATTGTTTTTCCGGATTTGAATCTTTTAGGCTCTAATAAAACTTCTTCGAATGTATTCCACTGCTCACATGAAGGACACTTTCCAGTCCAGCGCGGAGAAGAATAGCCACAATTCTGACAAATGAAATTTGTTTTAGTTTTAGACAAAGTTTAGAATAAAATTATTTAAAAGTAAAACAAAGAAATGTTTTATTAAAGGGAATTAAATACTCTTGGCAATTTATATTGGGAGAGTTATAAGATGTTTTAAAGTTATGGTAATTATTATATTTAATCTATTATTGTTTAATAATCATAATATCACTTAATATGGATACAAGCATATTCATGGATAAATCTATTATGCCGAGTGATACCGATTTAAAATCAGCGCTTGGAAAGACATATTCAATCTGGGGCTTAATTTCTGAATTTGTTTATTCACAATATTTTAATTCCGTGAGTGAATGGAAATATCCTGGTGCAAAATACGGATGGAGTTTCAGGATAAAAGACAGGAAAAGGGTTATTATATATTTATTGCCGAGAAAAGGATTCTTCAAGGCTGCGTTTATGTTCGGACAGAAGGCAACAGACGAAATTATTAAAAGCGATGTTTCAAGAGAGATAAAGGAAGAACTGCAGAATGCACGGGTTTATGCAGAGGGTAGAGGAATCAGGATTGATGTAAAAAGCAAAGAAGCAATTAAAGACATAAAAGAATTAATAAATATTAAACTTTCAAATTAATATGAAAAAGGTAACAGGTATTGGCGGAATCTTTTTTAAATGCAAAGATCCTGAAAAAGTGAAAGAATGGTATAAAGCACACTTAGGTTTGAATATTGACAAGTACGGAACAAGCTTTGAGTGGAGATATAGTGAAAATCCTGAGCAAAAAGGATTTCTGCAATGGAGTCCTTTTCCTGAAAATACAAAATATTTTACGCCATCCGAAAAAGAATTTATGATAAATTACAGGGTAGAAGATTTAGAGAAATTGGTTGAAGAACTAAGGGAATCGGGAGTAACAATATTAGACGAAATAGAAGCTTTTGAGTACGGTAAATTTGTACATATACTTGACCTTGAGGGTAATAAAATTGAGTTATGGGAACCAAACGACAGCGAATATGAGAAAATAGCAGAAGGAAAAACAAAATAGCAGTATACTAAAAAAGTCCTTTTTCTTAAATACTTCATTACCTTCTTCCTTTTTTAAAAAATTATAGGCAATTGAAATTTAGTCTTAATTTTACATTTAAATTGCTTAAATCAATAATTTTGACGAGAAGTGTAAACCTATAATATTAATCACATGATAATTCAACTATTTAGGGTGCTCTCCTGCATTAAACCGAGATTATTCTTGTATGCAACAGGAATAGTACTAAAACGCAGGCATATCGCAGACATATCGCAGGCATATCGCAGGCATACATAAAAAATCACTTTTTCATGATCTTTGGGGGGATAAATTTTGATTTTTCTTGTGTTTGGTTCAAATCTTATGCTTTTTTATACAAATATTACAATTTCGATATGAATTTCAAATCATTTCAATTAAAAAAGGGGAGAATTTATAATTTTGAAAGTTGTGGATATTCAGAAGTGAAATTAATAAGATTGTTGGTTGGAATGCAAAGCTGCATATAGAAAAAAGTCCCTTTCGTCTTACGATGAAAGGGACTTGAATAAAAAATTTTGTTTCTTTATTAGAAAACTAAAACTATTTTACGAGAGCCATACGTTTAATTTCCGAATAATCACCTGCATTAATTTTCACAAAATAGATACCACTATTATGTAAAGATGCATCCCAGTTTATTGAATATTTACCGGGCTGCATTTCGTTGTTAACAAGGGTTTTTACTTCACGACCAAGAACATCGAAAATAACAATTTTTACAAACGATGCATTAGCAATATCAAATTTAATATTTGTAACGGGATTAAACGGATTCGGATAGTTTTGATACAGATTAAATCTTTCCGGTACTTCGTTAGATATTCCGGAAATTGCTGTTGGTGTGCTCGTATAATCAACCACCTTAAAATCGTCATAAGTGAAACCGTCACCCGGTTCGCCGCCATCGGTGTACATTGTAAATCTGAACTTAACGGTTTGATTTATATAAGCATTAAGGTTTATGCTCTCTTTAACCCATGTTCTAATACCAGAGAAAGAAGGTTGACCGCCTCCAGTAACAGTATATTTGCCGGGCAGGCTTATCCATGTAGATCCGTTGTTTGAGGATATTTGTATTCTTGCATAATCATATACAGTAGAAACAGTCCTTTCTATTGCCCACTTAGCAAAGAACTCAAGGCGCGGATTAACGGCGTTTGTAAGACTAATTGCATTTGTTGTTGTGAACTGGTTGTTAGTACTATTTTGAGTGTTGCCGTATCTTGAATCGGAGAAAGATTTTGAACCGCTCCAGGAATCGCAGAACGTTGTATCCCACTGAATTTTATTTCCACTTCTTGTCCAGTTTCCGATACCGCTTTCAGCATCATCGAAGAAAATAACATTAGTTTTTCCAACAACAACTTTTATAGTATCAACATTCACTTCTACACCCTCCTGTTTAACGCTAGCAACAAAAGATATTTCATCAAGAAGGGCAGCATCATTATTTAACTTAAATGAAAAAGGAGCGATATTCGATTTTATTTGTCTTGACTGAATACTGTCATAATTAATACTCGACACTATAGGTAAAATATTTGGATAATTAGTGGTCAGTGTAACGGTGACGTTTTTAGCCGTTTGAGAAAGTCCTTTGTTTTTCACGCCAACCTGAAGTAACAAGGTATCATTCTTCTCTGCATAACCTTTTCCAACCACAAAATAGTTCTGCATATCTACCATGCTGCCACCAACATAAGAAAGATAGCGGAGCATTTTGAGATTAACTGATGCAATTGGAACTATTTCGCTTTGAGAAGGCCAAAATCCTGAACCCGCACATTCAACAACCCAACACATTGAACCAATCGACTGAAAATAATCTCTTGTCGTCCCATTTGATGTGTATGAAAGCATTTGAGAAACAGTACCAAAAAGATAATTAGTTCCTGATGTAAAATCGTTAGCAAATTCTGAATATTTATCGAACACAATAATTGAATCAGCATATCCATAAGGATTCAATACTCTTTCAGCAACAGAATGCATAGAGAAAGCAATCTGAGGGTGTATAGAATTAACAAAATTCTGAATACCTGAGATTTCGGGTTCAGATGCGGCAGAAGGTCCGCGATAGGTGTCAGAAGAGGGAGATCCGCTTGAGCCAATATTATCATAGCCCCATTTATAGGCATAGTTTCTGTTTAAATCTACACCATAAGAGCCGCCGTTATTACGACGGTTTTTTCTCCACCCACCACCGCCATTTGGGTTTGTTTGTTGATTATAAGCATAGCCATCGGGATTTACAACAGGAATAAAAAAGATCTCTCTTGTGTTGACCAGATATGCAGCTTCGGAATTTGAAGCATAGTTATCAAGGAGCCAGTACATAAAATACATCAGTGAAGCCATGCTCTGCGGCTCGCGAGCATGGTGCAGACCGTCAAAATAGATTGCGGGCTCAGTCGCCGATTCGTCAATATCGGGATTGTCTGAAATTTTAACAGCCCAGACTTTGCGGCCTTCGGTAGTCGTTGCAATTTCTTGCTTAATGGAAATCAGGTTTGGATATTGAATCCTCATGGAATCAAGTTTTTGGACAACCTCTGCATAAGTATAAAAACCTCCCATGCTACCGTATCCAAAGCCGTTTACATTATCGACAGACATTGTGTTCTCAGCAAACTGGAGCTCAGCTGCTGTGGGAGCGGGTCTGTTTGCATAGTATTCATCCATATCCGGAATAGTTACATCATATTTTAAGCCAGTATTTTTAAGCTTACCAAGTTCAATCTGATTAATAACTATTGTAATCCCCTCGCTGATACCGCCACGATAATGTTCAACGTCAATATCGTTTGATTGAAGCGTTTTAATATCTTGTAAAGAGTTAATAAATACTTTAACGGTGCTGTATTTTTCAAGGGGGATTTTGTTTGATTGAATACTCTTAAAGGAGAACGAAAAAATCAAACAAATCGTGAGAAATAGAAATAATTTAATTTTCATTTTGTGTTTATTTTAAATCTTATTATAGTAACTTATAAAATTTGAATAGTGATATCAAGTATATTAATAAGTGAACGTTGAGCACTTTTTTAGCGCTTTTTTAAGCAAAAAAGAATAATCTTCTTTTGAGACTTCAGTGCAGCCAAAAGATTCAAAGACAGCGGTTTTCATCTGAATATCAAACAAATCGAATTTATTTTTCGTGAGAATATCATAAAGCTTTAGCACACAAACTTTTGAGGCGTTGTTTTTAAGATGAAACATGGACTCTCCGAAAAAAGCAGATCTATAGGCAACGCCATACAGACCTCCGACCAACTTGCCCTCAAAATAAGATTCAATACTATGAGCATAACCTTTATTGTAGAGCTCGAGATAAAGTTTTACAATTTCATTTGTTATCCATGTATCGCCATGAAGCAGCGAGCAATGCTTTATTACAGAATAAAAATCTTTATCAATTTCTATTTGAAAGATTTGTCTATTAACAACCTGTTTAAGAGAGCGGGAGATGTTAAGTTTATATTTGATTAATGGAATAATTGCACGGGGGGTATAATCAAACCAACTTATGAGTCCATCTTCATCACCAAGAGGGAAATATCCATTTGCGTAAGCATAAAGCACATCTTTGTATGTTAAAGAATCAGGTTCAAAAGTTGTACCCAGGTAATTATAAGGCATATCAGGAAACTATTCCCGCCCGTTCATGAGTAAATCCAAAACTTTTCCCGCTACGAAATCAGCAAGGTCGTTAATATCTTTTGGATTGTTTTCGAAAGACGGCATAGCCGGAGCGATTTTACCGCCAGCATCGAGAATTTTAATCATGTTACCGAGTTGAATTTTATTAACCGGAGTTTCACGAGGAACGACAATAAGGGGTTTAGAATACGACATAGCATAATCAGCACATTTAACGATAAGATTCTGACATTCGCCGTTAGCTATCTGTGAGACGTAACTCATAGCACACGGAACAACAATCACTCCGTACGCATTATAAGCGGAGGAGAATATTTCAGATTTAAGGTCGAGATTGCTATGAAAAGAGACAGAACATTTATTGATTATCAGCTCCGGGAAAAAGCTTTGAATGTTACTCTGTGTAAGCTCCATACCGCACTCTCTTGTCATAGTATAATGTCCATATTCCGTAATAATCAATGCTACATTAAAGTTATTTACAATCAAAGCCCGGAGGGTTCTGATGGCATAAATGGCTCCACTTGTTCCGGTAATACCAAGAATAACATTTTTACCTCCACCCTTAAAAGATTTGACTAAGGGTTTTGTTTCCGTTTTAGGAACCGCAATATCGGGATTTTCCAGCTGATCCATTATGTGTATATTTTATTTAAAAATACTATTATCAACAAAATAACAAATATTGTAATTATGAAAAATATAAAATTAGCGAATATGAATATCTGGCTTAGAATAAACACAATTCCAAGCAGTAATGAAACGAGAAGCTGCAGATATTTTGAGGTGTTATTAAATTTTGACGGGGGTACAGAAAAAGGGAAATGCCTATCCAGTTTTGCGAATACAGTGTTAATGAGTACTATAAAGAGAAATATATACAAGAAATTAAAAACAATGTCGACACTTTGTATTTTGAAAGCAATGATGACGCTGCATAAAAATAACACAGGGAATAAGAAGTTAATATAGATAAATTTTAAGACGCCGTTATTAAAAGCATAACGACTTTTAACCGGAAGAGCAGCGTACAGAGAAGAAATGTTTTCGTCTTCATCAAAGCCTATTACAAGATTAGATAATAATATTCTTGATGATATGATAAAGGTCATAGAAATTGCGGGGCTTAAAACAAGCAGGCTTGTATTTGTCATTATTGAAAGAAACAGCATTTCATTCATACCGCTGAAGACAGTGATTACGGTTGCCACTAAGGGTAAAAGCAGCAATGGTATTAGTCTAAGCCTGAGCGCACTTGTATTCTGAAGATGATTTTTAAACAGATTGTAGGAAGCCACCTCAAGATTATTGCGAAGAAATACATTTAGAAACCAATCAGGGTTTAAGGTCAGGGATCTTTTTCTTTTTGGTTGCGAACCGAGGGCATTTATCAAACCGAACAATCGAAAATAATTATGCTTAAGAAAAATGTAGATAAAAACAAAAAGGAGAAAAGTGACTACAATAAATATTAATAAATAATAAATATTGTAGAAGCTAAGCAAAAGGTAATACTGAGGAAGATATTTTATATAGTTTAGATTGAGAAGGTCAGCAGCATTATCAGCAGTATATTTATTCATACTGAAGATAAAAGCTACAAAAAGAATCTGCATTATGAGTATAAGTATTCGGTTTTTTGTTTTTGATCTTATGATAATGATGCTGTTTACGAGGAAAATAAAACCGATAACAAAATAAGAGAAAAGAAAAGAGATTAGAACAAACAACAAGGATTCCGAAATGCTGTGATTATAGAAAAATACATAAACTGCGGGCGGAAATGATACAACGAGCGGATATACAGAAAGATATATAAATGCAGAAAATATCTTTGAGACGAAAATATTTTCCTCTTTAACAGGCAAACCGGCCAGTGCAAGAGCATGTTTCGGAGAAAAGAATAGATCGGCATAATCCGAGACGACCACAAAACCGAGAAGAAACAGGTTTATTGTGAGTGAGGAGAATATAAATGCGTTTATATCAAACTTCTGATAATTACCCAGAGAAATCAAAGTATTAATAAACAAATAAGTAATTATCATACCAGCCAGCTTTCTTATACCTGAATCCTCAGAATTTCTATAATCCAGCTTGAGAAAAACTTTAGAGAGTATTATGTTATTTCTGTTGAACATTCTTTCTATATTCTTTTACGGCATTCAGATGCTCGCTGTAGGTAGTCGAAAAAGTATGCCCTCCCTTTCCTGTTGCCACAAAGAAAAGGTAGTTATGTTTTTCGGGATATAAAGCTGATTCAATTGCTTTTATACCGGGACTGTTGATAGGACCGGGAGGCAAGCCAAAATTTAAATAGGTATTATAGGGAGATTTGATTTTCAAGTCTTCGTTAAGCAGTCTTTGTTTAGGGCCATCGGGCAAGGCATACTGAACTGTTGGGTCAGCTTCAAGTCTCATCCGTTTTAGCAGCCGGTTCGTATAAACACCCGCCACGGTAGGCATCTCCGATACCAGTTGTGTTTCTCCCTGAACAATTGAGGCCAGAGTTATGATTTTAAGAAGTTTATCGGGTTTATTCTTAAGCCCATATTTTTCTACATTTATTACCCGCTTATAGAACTCATTGAATAATTCATAAACAATCTCTTTAGGGGTAATATCAAAATTAAATATGTAAGTATCAGGGAATAAAAAACCTTCAAGGTTTTGGACTTTGCCTTTAAGGCCAAGTATATGTAAAAGCGAATCATTCCGAGTTTCTTTAATAAAATCATTTTCGTTATAATTAAATTTCTTTGAATATATCTTACCAATCTGTCGCAAACTCATCCCCTCGGGTATTGTGATTTTAACAGTGAACTTCAAGGATGGGTCTACAAGAATATCTAAAAGTTCAAGGTTATTAAGCCCGGGTTTAATTATAAATGACTTTGAAATAATCTTATCATCTTTTCCCTGAATTTTTGCTGCTATCTTAAACCAAAATGCACTTTTGATAATACTATCTTTCTCAAGATTTTCAGAGATGATGGAAAATGGTGTCCCCGGCTTGATACGAATTGTTTTATCTTCCGAGAATGTATTGACCTGATAATTAATTTTATATGTTAAGAAAAGTGCGAAAAGAATAATAAGAACAAATAATGACGAAAGAATCAAGAATAAACTTTTAAGAGACAAATCCGGGAAATTTTTGATGTTAAATTTCATTATTTGCCAGTGGTACTGTTCCCGCTATTTATTAGTGAAATCACCTCATTGAGCTGCTCTTTTATTTTCTGATCCGAAGGATTTAAAATTAAATACTTCTCAAGATATTTCTTTGATTCTTCGAACTGTTTATTTGTTTTGTATAAAATACCAAGCTGAAGCAGTGCGTCTTTGTAATCGGGGAAAATCTCAACAGCTCTGAGAAGATAAGCCTCACCATTTTTAGCATCATTATTCATCAGACTTACAATTCCCAAATAAAAATAAGTAAGAGAAGAATTAGGGTCTGTCTGCAAGGTTCTTATTAGAAGCTGTGCAGAGTTTTGCAGCTGCTGTGGATTTCTTGATGATAACCTGTTCTGGACTTCCATAATAATGCTGTTAGAAATCTTTGAAAGGATGTTAGTGCTATTAGGGGTGTATTTGAAAATTTCCATGATTTCCAAGGGTGAAATATCTTGAGTCGTAAAAAGCGGGATTTGATTAACTACCCTATACCATTCTCGAAGAAAAGCAACATAGGTAACTCCACATTTATTGAGATATTGTTTCATTTCTTCGACATAATTCATATCAGAAATTTTAGTGATAAGTTCGGGAGTAACGAGTCCTGCAACATCAACAATTTTTCTTTTACTGTAAAATCCAATGGCGCCGACGTCGTGAGTTGCTATTATATCGTTTTCATTAGTATTGGCAGCAATCCATTTTGCGGCTTCGACCTGTCTGTCATTGATATACTTACACTCATCTATGTAACTTTTCTTATTCTCAAGATAATTATTAAACGTAACAGCCGAGATAATCAGTAAGATTATTATTGTTCCATAGACAGCAAAAGTACGATTTTTAAGAAATGTTCCCAATGATTTAAATATATCCCTGAATCCTGTTGATGAAACGATAATCATAAACGGAATTATCGGCATAAGATACCTACCAAATCTATGAGCATAAGGAAGTTTATACCAATAAATGAACACTAACGCAACGATAAATACTACATAAAGAAAATTAGCATTGTACTTCTTTTTAAATAAGTCAGCAAGAGTGAAATAAAGACCTGCAAAGAATCCTATCATTATAATACCGTAGGATCCTTTTGTAAAATAATCCCATACTTCAAACTTAAGAAACTCTGCGCGACTTCTAAATTCGGGTGCATAATAAGTCAGTTTTGCATTGTATGTATTTGGAAGCAAAGAACCTGAAAGAGTAAGGTTCATTATGAAATAAATCGCAAGAAAAACGGCGGCGATAACGCCAACCTTAGTAAAGTCCTGCTTTGTAAACAGTTTAATTGTCGTATCTGATTTTGATAATTGTTTTTGCAGTAAATAATCAACAGCAAGAGCTCCGATGAATGCAATACCATCGGGACGGGTCCACATGATAAGGGATAAGAATATTCCAAAAGGAACGGTTTTCTTTTGGCGGTAGAAATATGCAGTCGCAACAAGGATAAAGATAAACATTGTTGTTTCCATACCGCTGACAGAAACAAAATTCATCCATTTATCAACAATAAATATTAGTGATGCCAGCAAAGCGTAAACATTTTCTTTGGCAAATTCGAAGGATGCCAGTTTATAAAAGAAGGCTGAAGAAAGTACAAAAAAAGTAATGCCCAAAACATAGCTAAGAACCATCTCGTTCGAAGTAATTAAGAACCCTGCTGCTAAAAGCAATGTGTATATAGGAGAAGTAGAGCCTGCTGTTGCCATTTCATTTTTGAAATATGAAAAGCTACCGTAATCGACAAGATTCTTTGCAAAAGTCAGATGAATCCATGGGTCATCTAGTGGAAAGCCGAGAATATTGTTAGCTCCATTTGCAGAATAAATATAAATAAATGAAAGCAGAAAACTTATAATTGCAATACCAGAATAAATTGCAATCTTAAGCGTTTGATTTGGTTCATATACAAACGAAGTGTCGAAAGCCACTGGAGTTTTAACCTGTTGTTTTTGTTTTTTAGACTTAGCCATTTAACTTATTATCTTTCAGAATAAACAATAAAAATATCAAATTTGAAAAGTATATTCAATTAGAATGGTCTATCACCTCTATAACGAATTTGTGCAGAAAGAACCGACTTTCGAATTCTAATATTTTTTGGAGTCACTTCAACCATCTCATCATCATTTATAAATTCAATCGCACGCTCAAGTGTTAAGGGAATAACCGGTGTCAGTATAATTCCTTCGTCTTTGCTTGAGGCGCGCATATTAGATAGCTTTTTAGGTTTGCATGCATTCACATTTAAATCGTTATCGCGATTGTGCTCCCCGACAACCATCCCTTCATAAACCGCCTCTCCCGGTTTTACAAAAAGCACTCCCCGCGGCTCAAGGTTGAACAAAGCATAACCGGTTGTTTCTCCCTGCCTGTCTGAGACTAATGAACCGGTAAGGCGTACGGGATAGTCACCTCGGTATTCTTCATAACCTTGCAGATAGCTATTCATAATTCCTGTTCCTTTTGTATCCGTAAGAAATTCATTTCTATAACCTATTAAACCGCGGGACGGAATTGAGAACTCAATGCGAACTCTTCCATGACTGTGATTAACAAGGTTAATCATTCTTCCTTTTCGTTGTGAGAGTTTATCGGTAACTATTCCGACGAATGATTCTCCGCAATCTACAAAAAGATGTTCTATCGGTTCAAGTTTTTTACCGTCTTTATGTTTGTATATTACGTTCGGTCTGCCAACGCTTAGTTCATAACCTTCACGGCGGAGTGTTTCAATTAAAATAGCCATCTGAAACTCGCCGCGTCCTTTCACAACAAAACTATCAGTGGTCTTACTTTCTTCAATCCCTAAAGCAACATTACTAAGTGTTTCTTTAAAGAGTCTTTCTTTTAATTTTGCTGACTGAACATATTTACCTTCGCGACCGGAAAAAGGAGACGTATTAATTCCGAACATCATTGATATAGTTGGTTCATCGACAGCTAGGCGCTTAAGCGCTTTTGGTGCATCCTGATTACAAATTGTATCACCAATATGAACATCATCAATACCGGCGACAACAATGATATCACCGGGTTCTGCAGTATCGACTTCTTTGAGCGAAAGTCCGGCATAAGCCTGAAGTCTTGTAACTCTAAGCGGAATTGCCGAACCTTCTTCGTTGATACAAACAAGTTTATCGTTACAAACAGCTTTTCCATTCGCAACTTTGCCTATTGCAAGTCTGCCAACATAATCCGAATAATCCAAATCAGCGACAAGCATTTGAAACGGCTCATCCGGATTATAAGCCGGCGGAGGAATTTCTTTAATTATTTCTTCAAAGAGCGGCTGTAAGTTTTCGCCTTTATCTTCAAGTTTACGTTTAGCAATTCCTTCTTTTCCAATTGCATAAAGAACAGGAAATTCAATCTGCTCTTCAATAGCATCAAGGTCAAGAAAAAGTCCATATATTTCATCGAGCACTTCGGATGTGCGCGCATCTTTTCTATCAATTTTATTAATTACAACTACAATTTTCTTATTAGATTCGAGAGCTTTTTTCAAAACAAAACGCGTTTGCGGAAGGGGTCCTTCTGAGGCATCAACGAGCAGAATAGCCCCATCAACCATCATAAGTGCGCGTTCCACCTCGCCGCCAAAGTCCGCATGTCCCGGAGTATCAAGGATATTAATTTTAACATCGCCCCAGAAGACAGAACAGTTTTTTGCAGCTATCGTAATCCCGCGTTCGCGTTCAATGTCCATTGAGTCCATAACACGGTCTTCAACATCCTGATTAGCACGAAACATCCCGCTTTGTTTAAACATAAAATCAACAAGTGTAGTCTTGCCATGGTCAACGTGAGCAATAATAGCTATATTTCGTATCTTATCATTAAATTTAAGAGTTTTATTCATCTATTTGATTAAATTAGAGTGCAAAATACTCTTTTGAAGACTGATAAAACAGGGATAAACAAAGTGGGAATAAGTTGATTAACGAACACTATATAGAATTTAAAACAAAAATAGAATTCCATATTTACATTTACTAAATGTAAATATAGAATCCCATTCGCTTTCCATCAATAACTTTTTACTTTTAAAACGTCAGTTAAAAGTAACTTTAACAGATGCTTTATTTTGATTTGATTTCAGATTTGGATACACAAAATATGTACCCTTTTTTAGTTGATAACCGATTGCTTCCTCCATTGAGCTAAAGTTTTGCACGAGAACACCATAGCTATCGGCGATCCAAAATCCGTCATTGCTACCAGTAACTTTAACAATAGTAGCAGTAGAAGATAATGAAATTCCGTCGCAATTAAGTTCTGCATTTTTACCCGAAGTACCCTTTGTTTGTTCACCATAGACGGATTGTTGAGAATAGGCGTCAGTAAGAAGAAACAAAAAGAGTAAAATGACGCAAGCAACCAAAGACTTAGCTAGAGTTTTCATTTCCAATATAGTTAAAGTTTATAAAATACGTAGATTATTAATAAATATATAATTAATAAAATATGAAGCAAGTCACAATTCGATGCACCGGAAGAATAAAGAATGCTTAAGTGATAATGCTTATGCCCTTTATTTGTGAATAGAATTACTTTTATTAAATATATAGTTTGGAGAAAAATTATAGTTATGCCGATTGAAAAAGCTTACTTTGTTGCAGACCTTCATGGAAGAAAATCGAGATGTGACAAATTATGCGAGCTGATATACGAAGATATACCCGAGCTTGTACTTATAGGGGGGGATACACTGCCATCCGGTATTTCAATATTAAGCGATGAGAGAACTAACGGAGACTTCCTTGAGGATTATTTGAAAGTAAAGCTTACAAAATTAAGAGAAAAGATGGGAAAAGACTTTCCAACTATTCTTGTAATTGAAGGTAATGATGACCCAAAGATTTTCGAGAAAAAATATGTAGAGTTTGAGGAAATTGGTCTCTGGAAATATATTAACCAAAGGGTCTATAAATACAATGAGTATGATATAGCCGGTTATGCTTATGTACCGCCAACTCCGTTTCTTCTGAAAGACTGGGAGAAATACGATGTTTCCCGGTTTGTTGATGTAGGGTGTGTTTCACCTGAAGAGGGCTTCAGGTCTGAAAAGAAAGAACAACATATAATCAGACATGAAACAATAGCAGAAGACCTTGAAAGACTTGCAGAAGGAATGGATTTTAAAAGGTCTATTTTCCTTTTTCACTCACCACCATATAACACAAAGCTTGACAGGATTAACACAAACGGGAAAATGGTTGACCACGTACAACCTGATGATCATGCAGGAAGCATAGCAATACACAGATTTATTCAGAGAAATCAGCCACTTCTGACACTTCATGGACATATACACGAATCAACGAGCATTACAGGTGAGTGGCATGACACAATAGGTAGGACTTATTGTATAAATGCTTCTACGAATAAAAGAGAACTATCAGTCGTTCGTTTTTCAATAAACGAAGAAACAATAAAAGCAGAATGTATTTTAGTATAAAATTAAATTAATACTTAGTTTTCTGTTTTCATTTTCAATTCGCGCGCCGGGTCAGTTACAGCATTAATCTTAACAGCGTAACTATTTTTATTCTCTATATCTTTGTCGGTGATGATGTGTATATCTAGTAACGACGACATTTCGTAGCCTGTTTTAAGATAATTCGTTTCGGCAAGGCATTTGCCCCAGCCCTCAAACCACACCTCAAGTTCTTTCCTTTGTTCATCATCACCACGGAAATGCACCAACATATCTATATCACTTCCATATCCTGCCGTTGCGTTTTTAGTACTGCCAAACACGTAACAGGCAACTACGCCGAACCTTTTGGGATCAATCTCAGATGCAATCTTTTCTGCCATTCTTAGACGCCATTTCCAATGAACATCCGTTCGTTTTTCTTCGACGTCACTCGGAACGATGTATTGTTCTCCTGTATCGGTTGGAGTTGCAATATAAGCCAAAGCTTCATCGAGATCAGCATTCAGAAGTATCTTTAAAATTTTGCCCTCACATCTTTTCTTAACATCGATAACTTTAATCGTATCGCTAAGGTGTTCATATTCAGGCAATATTTCCTTTAGGATGTTTGAAGAGTTCTTGAGAAAATTTTCATTAAAGAGAATGTTCTCTTCATCAGGATAGAGCGGTATGTATTTAATAGATGCTTCAACAAGGTCCTGAAAGAAATGGGTACCGAAAGAAAGGTCGGGGACGTAATTACCCTTCTTCTTTGCTATTTCAATCAGAACTGAAGTGTTGTTAATATCAGAATAAGACACATTAACACCGAGTTTAATATCACCGCGGCTTCCCCATCTTCCGGGACCCATTAGGATGAACTGACGTTTCGGCAGTATTTTATTCAGCTTGCCAACGGCTCTACCTACTTCCTGGAGAGTTTTCAATTCGGAAATGCTATCATAAGAGTCAGGGTCAACATAAACAACATGCGTTACATCAGCAATGCGACCGTTAGAGATGTGCTTGTTTGCAGTGAATACAATCTGTTCAGGAGGTATATCCTTTGGTATAGGAGAGGGAGTGGTTTTTCCGAAAGCACTTTGAGTCCTGCATTGCAAAAGAAAGAAATTATCTCCGTCTGAAGCAAATTCAATATCCACCGGATACCCAATACATGTTTTTAAAGTGTTCAGAATAGTGTTAATATCTTTAACGAAAGATGTATTGTTGATAAGATTATCAAAAGTAGCAATAGAATTATCGCATTCATCCTGATAATCTACCAGGAAAGTTTTCTTCAACTGACCGTCTTTATAAACAGAAAATATTTTATCAGCGGCCGGATATTCGTTACCGTATTCTTTAAGCAGGTCTCGAATATCAATGGATTCGAATACACTGGATTCGAGATTAATTGCGTCAACTTTGTTCGGAGAATATTTTAATACATCTTCTGCGGTAATATTGACTCTAAGTCCGGGAACACCGGGAGCAACAAGAACGGGGTAATCGTCGCCAATGCGGTCAACAGCTCTTGTACCGAGACCAGGAACGAGTCTTAACAAGCCATCTTCTCTTTTTATTCTCGGAGACCATCTGAACTCATTATGACTAAACGCAACACCAGCAAAAGCCGGCAGATAATATTTACCGACTTTTCTTCCTACGACTTCCTGGACGATAATCCCCATTTGTTCATTATAGTCAAGCAGCCCGCGTTCCGCACGGTATTCTATAGGGTCTGTGTTAAAGATAGAAGCATAGACCTCAGCAATAGCAGACGTAAGTTCTTCCAAACGTTTTAGCTTTGAGCCCTGATTTGCTATAAATAGGCTTTTATATTTTCCCGAAAATGATGAGCCTACTCCGTCTTCAAGCAATGTCGAGCTTCTAATCACAAGCGGAACCTCAGCAAAATTATCGAGCATAGTTGAAAGGCTCTTAATCATATCGGAAGAGAAACTTGAATTTTTGAACAGCTGTACAATATAAGGATACTCCTGTCTGATAATTTCAAAGTCTTTGTATTTATGTTCAAAAACCTCTTCGAGATTATTGTAATGTATAAAATCCATTACTCCGTCAGAAGCGATAAAATAAGTCTTGGGAAGTCTTATCTTTTCGAATAATTCAGGAACCTCTTCTTTAAGTATGTTTGAGGCAAGGAAAAGACCCGATGTTTTACCGCCGAGCTTACCATGACTGTTTGCTGTAAAAATAATATTCTTGAATATTTCATCGAAGTCATGAATTGAAATATACTTTTTAGCAACCGCGATAAAAGTAAGGCTGTCAGAAAGAAATCTTCTGGTAAGCGAGACTCTCAGACTCTTATCAAGTTCACTTACAAGTTTTGTATATTCGGGAAAATTACTTATATAACGGCGGAGTGCGTCGTATATCTCGTTAAGCGAAGAGCCCTGGTCTTCGAGTTTACCGAGCAGATTACTTGACTTTTCTTCCTGAATCCATTTTTCAAGTCTTGAAAGGACCTCATCTTCGCTTAAATGTTCAGATGCGATACGAAACACCTCGTCCGTGATTTCACGGAATTTAAGTTTTGCAAGGGGTTTATTATCATCAATACTGCTGTCAGAATCCTCATTAAACTGTTCGCCGTTTTCTTTCAAAAGATTACCGGCTTCACTGATACCGCTCCAGTAAAGGAGGTTCATCATTTTTCTTGCGATTAGAATGTAAAGATTTCTATCTGTCTCTTTAAGGAGGTCAACTATAGTTTTCCACTTCTTTTCGCTTGCACTTTCAATTATAGCATTTCCATTATTGCCGTAGGTTGAGAAGAGCGTTTTAAGGTTTTTATGAAAAATATACTGACCAATTTTACCTGAAACGGTGTCGAGAAGTTTGCGTTCTTCTTTCATGAAAGGACCTTCATCGGAATCAGATTGTTCGGATTTGTAGAACACTTTTATGTAACCATCGAGTTTTTTATCAATAAAAATATCCGAGACCTGAAACCAATTCGATTCGGAAAAATTTTTGGATGTATAATTGATGTCATCATGATGAATCAAAACGCTTGTATGTTCAGGATACTGCCAACCAGTAAGGATAATATCAGGGAGAGCAGAGAGGACCTGTTTAAGGGGCAGTTCAAAATCTTTGAGAGTTTCTTCTATGTTATAGATACAATTCAGTTCTTTTGCCCTTTCTTTCAGTTCATTCAGAATATTTTCTATTGAAACCTGTTTGCTCATTTTAAGATAACCCCCTTTGCGATTCTGCCGTCAACTTTTATTATTAAAGGTTTTTTAAGTTTTATATGTTTAGTAAAGTTTAGTTCATGTTTGGTTTCTGAATCTAAAGTCCATGACCAATCAATGTTTTCAACCCTGTCGGATTTAATAGAGAAATATAGCACCTGAAAACTATTAATGTTATGAAAAAAGTGAGAACCCTGGCTCAGTTCAACATTAAAGCTGGGAAGCATAGCTTCGATTATAACTTTCGCGTTTGAAATTTGCGCCCATTCAACCGGGATACCCAGCCATTCATCAGAGCTTCCCCATCTGCCGAAACCGGCTAAAAGATACTTGCGGTTTTCAGCTTTCATAATCTTGTTTATTGATTCAAGCTCCAGAGCAATATCCTTCGAGCGGGCTATATCGAAAACTTCCGGCTTTAAAAAAACGACATCATCAATAAAATCCACTACACCATTTCCGAGCACAAAGTTTGAATTGAACAGAGATTCAGTAAACTCATGCCCCTCAATGTTAACCGTCTCGTTTGTAACTGTCATAGGCCTAACCTGCAGAAATCCAAATCGTGGAAGTACTTTCCTGTCATCACTAATATTGACGGCAAATTCAATCTCTACGGCAGCTTCTAAAACATCTTCGCTTACTTTTAATAATTTTTTAATAACGGGATTTAATGATATTATATTCAGGTCAAGTATAGGATTAAAATTTATTACCCTTGGTCCATTTATACTAATACCCGGTTTAATCCTATCGGAGCCCGCATCATAAGTAGAGCAAACAAGGTCGAGGGTACCATCTGTTTCAGCCTCATTAATATCAGTATGTACCATATATTCTTCTTCATTAGCAGGGTCGTACAGGCAGGATTTACTCATATTTACAGCCCAGAACTTTCTTTGCGTATTATCCATCAGGTTACGTATCGAACTAAACGGAGGAGACACATTCGGGTAAGCGGGCGAGAACGTCCATGAAACGCTTCCATCAACAATAGTCTTACCAAGACCCAGAGCAAGATTTACCACACCTTCTTCGGGTTTCGACTTGCCGGTAGTATAGAAATTATAAGAGCGTGCAACACCTGAAATCATCGGGTAGAATTTATCGCCGTATCTATCACCAACAACCTCCTGAATGATAACTGCCATCTTTTCATCTTTGGGGCGTTTATAAACCGAAGCCATGTAGTCTTTTGCTTTTTTAAAGAAAGTAGAGGCATAGACCAGTTTTACGGCTTCAATCAGACGCTTAAACCTTGTATCCTCGTCGAGCTGGTTATTAGAAATCATCTTGGTCGCATATATGCCCGCAAAGGGTTCGTCAACAGCGTCTTCGAACAAACTGGAAGAACGCACAGCTAGAGGGGTTGAAAGATTTGTAACTATAGAGCGCAGGTCACCGACAAGAGCAACGGGAAGTTCTGCTTTCTGGAACTTGTGAGCAACGTAAGTATCGGAATCGTCGGAGTAAACAACGTCGTAAAGATTGTTTAAAACCATGAACTCGTCAAAAAAATCTGTAGCTATAACTGTAAGGCGGGGAATTGTAACAATGAAATCCTTAAACTCCTTGATTTCTTTGTTTTCGAGAAGATGCTTTTTAATAAAAGCTAAACCCTTAGCTTTAGCGCCTATAGAGCCGTTACCAATAATAGTAAAGTCATCGTCGGCATCAAAAAACTTTCTTTGATATCTCGAGAAACTATGGTAGTTACTCATAATATAGTATTATATACAAAAACTCCCGCGTTTAACGAGCGGGAGTTTTAAATTCATAAACGGATTAAATCCAACCTCTATCTTTACAAGCGTGAACAACCCTGTCAACAGCTATAACGTATGCAGCGTCTCTCATATAAAGCTTTTTCTTTCTGGAAAGTTCACTTACAGCAAGGAAAGCAGCTGTCATCTTAAGGTCGAGCTTGCTTAAAACCTCTTCCTTTTCCCAGTAATAATTCATGTTGCATTGAACCTGTTCAAAATAGCTGCAAGTCACACCGCCTGCATTAGCGAGGAAGTCCGGAATGACCATAAGACCTTTTTGCTTTATGACAGCATCTGCTTCGGGTGTTGTGGGACCGTTTGCACCTTCTGCAATAACCTTAACCTTGTTACTAATCTTCTTAATAGTCTCGCCCGTGACCTGATTCTCGAGCGCACATGGAAGAAGAATATCAACATCCTGTTCAATCCAGGCTTCACCGGGAAGCACCTGATATCCGAGTCCTTTAGCTTTTTCTTTATCTATACCGCCGAATTTATCAGTAATCCCCCGAAGAGTGTTTCTGTCAATGCCGTCTTTCTTAACAAAAGTATAAGATGTTTGGTCTTCCTGGTCCCAGCAGGAGACTGCTACAACTTTACCTCCGAGCTTAGTGTATAAATCAATAGCATGCTGTGCAACGTTTCCAAAACCCTGAACACTTGCAGTAGTGTTTTTAGGATCAATCTTCATCTCCTTTAAAGCTTCGCGGAGAGTGAAAATCACACCGTAACCCGTTGCCTCAGTTCTACCGAGTGAGCCGCCCATCCCGACCGGTTTACCTGTAATGAGACCGGGATATTTTGCACCATTGATAGCTTCATACTCATCGAGCATCCATAGCATGTGCTGAGCGTTAGTCATAACGTCAGGAGCAGGTACGTCTCTGAGCGGACCGATATCTTTAGAAATTTGTCTAACCCAGCCTCTGCAAATCTGTTCCTGTTCTCTCATGCTTAGATTGTGCGGGTCACAGATGACGCCACCTTTAGAACCGCCGAGCGGAATATCAACAACAGCGCATTTCCAGGTCATCCACATAGAAAGAGCCTTAACGGTATCTATAGTCTCCTGGGGGTGGAATCTTATCCCGCCTTTGCTGGGACCGCGAGCGTCGTTGTGCTGACAGCGAAATCCTTTAAAAACTTTCGAAGTACCATCGTCCATTTTAATAGGTATAGAGACGTGGTATTCTCTCATGGGTGTTCTAAGCAAATCACGAGTTGCCTGGTCTAAATTTAAAATCTCGGCTACGTTATCAAACTGTGCCTGAGCCATTGCAAAAGCATTGAAATTTTTTGTTGCCATTTTGTTAGTCCTTAAAATGTTTATATTGTAGAATTTTGTTTAAGTAGATGAATCAGATATATGCAAATATATCAAGATTAATCCGCATTTACAGTATAAAAATTAATAACCCTGTAATCTATGAGGGAAAATCTGATGGAGAAAATGAGCGAAATGAAATTACAGTTTTATATTATTG
This sequence comes from Ignavibacteria bacterium, assembly GCA_041649015.1. NCBI lineage: Bacteria > Pseudomonadati > Ignavibacteriota > Ignavibacteria > Ignavibacteria bacterium. The sequence goes on along the minus strand of JBAZNU010000003.1, from coordinate 37,104 downwards.
GGACATGTTTTAGAGCCAAGCAGGAGCTAAATAAGGTGCAAGAAGGAGATAGTTAGAGCGAAGTTGACGTGGAGGTAAAGTGCGTTTAGAGTGGTTGTGGAGCGGTAAATAGATTAAATATATGTTTTATTATATAATATTTGGGGTGTTTTAAGTGATAATCTATAAAAGAGCAGGGGAAAACTTCGATTTTGAATCGTTATTAATACTAACAAAGTGTTCAATTAATTTGTTCCAATATACAATAATTTTTTGTAATTGTCAAGAGACGATATTATATAAATTTATAAGATAAAAAAGAATGTTGTCCGCGATACTGATTAAAGAAAGAAGAATGCATTAACAGTATTTTTTACATTTCTACTATGTTGCAATATGTATAAATTGCAATTTATTAAATGAACAGAAAATCGGAACTGAAATAATGTTCCGATAAGGTTAATATTTAAAAATTACGGGAGATTTATAGAGTTGTTAGATTTATTTATTGGAAGTTTATTATTAAGCGTAACACATGCATTGATACCGAACCACTGGTTTCCGATTGCGGCGGTAAGCAAATCAGAAAACTGGACGAAACGGGAGACAATGAAGGTGACAATGCTGACAGGATTTTTACATACTTTAAGTACGGTAATTATAGGAATATTAATCGGGTTCATAGGATACAAGCTACAGCACGAGGTTGAAGATGTGGCGACATATTACGCACCGATAATATTAATAGGACTGGGACTGTTTTTTATTATAAAGAATTTGAGGAACAAATCACACACGCATTGCCACATCAATCCAGAGCAGATAAAGCAGGCATCTAAGAAATCGAAGGCTGCGATAGTTACTGCTTTAAGTACGATGATGTTTTTTTCGCCGTGTATAGAAATAGAGGCATATTATTTCACGGCAGGACGCGAGGGATGGGCCGGAATAATAATGTTATCTCTAATATATCTTTTTGTAACGGTTGCTGTAATGATAGTAGTTGTGGAACTGAGCAGGAAGAGTCTGAACTCATTGAACATGAAACTTCATTTTCTTGAACATTACGAGAAACTAATAACAGGAATAATATTGATAATATTGGGTATTGTTTCATTCCTACCTTTTTTAACTCACCATCATTAATTAATAATGGATAGAAGTTTTGAGGTGATAGTAGCGGGCGGCGGTATAGTCGGCCTGGCTACAGCTTATACAATTCTGAAAAAGAACAAGAATATTAAACTACTTCTTATAGAAAAAGAGCCGGGGGTTTCACGGCATCAGACGGGAAACAACAGCGGAGTGATACATTCAGGGATTTACTATAAGCCGGGTAGTTTGAAGGCGACGAACTGCATTAGGGGTTATAAAATGCTGCTGGACTTCTGTGATGAAAATGCAGTGACTTATGACATATGCGGGAAAGTGATTGTTGCGACAGATGATTCAGAGATACCAGCGATGATGACTCTTTATGAAAGAGGAAACGATAACGGTTTGGAGGGGCTTAAAATACTGAACGAGACGGAGCTAAAGGAGCTGGAGCCTTATGTGACTGGCGTTAAGGGGATATTTGTTCCGCAGACGGGTATAATAGACTACAAGGTTGTATCGAATAAAATTTACGAGAACATTTTAAGTCTCGGAGGGAAGGTTATTTTTGAAGAAAAACTTACGATGATAAAAGAACATGAGTGCTCGGTTGAGGTAAGAACAAATAAGAATTATTACACTGCAAATAAACTGATAACGTGCTGCGGTTTGCAGGCAGATAAGGCTGCGGGGCTTAACAACAAGAATTTAAGAATAAGGATCATACCATTCAGGGGAGAGTATTATAAGATAAAGAAAGAGAAATCTTATCTTGTGAAGAATTTAATTTACCCTGTGCCCGACCCGAATTTTCCATTTCTTGGTGTACATTACACAAGAAAGATGAACGGAGAAATTGAAGCGGGACCGAATGCGGTATTTGCTTTTAAGAGAGAGGGATACAAAAAGTTTGATATTGACTTTGGAGATTTGATTAACAGTTTATCGTGGAGAGGTTTTCAGAGGGTTGCGGGGAAGTTTATGAAAACGGGATTGATGGAGTATTACAGGTCGTTTTCAAAACCGGCATTTACCCGTGCACTTCAAAAACTTACACCTGCAATAACCAAAAACGATTTAGCAGAAGGTGGAGCGGGTGTAAGAGCTCAAGCATGCGATATAGACGGGAAGCTTGTTGATGACTTTTTGTTTATAGAAAATAAGAATGTTCTGCATGTTTGCAATGCACCATCGCCTGCGGCGACGTCGTGTTTAGCTATTGGAGAGGCGATTGTTGAGAGAGTGAGTGGGGAGTAATTATACACCTCCTTCCCAAGCAAAAACTTGGGAAGGAGAAATAACATGTTTATATATAATTATTTAATAATGTTTAGTTTTTTCATGCACTTCTTAATTCTGTCGAAGGTTTCCGGTATATTATTATCGAGACCGAAAGAGAATCTGATTAGACCTTTACCGAGACCAATTTTTTTCTGCTCGTCTTCGGGTATTTCTGATGAAGTGCTATGGCTTGGCGAGCTGAATAGAGTTTTGAAATAGCCGAGTGATACTGCAAGGTAGCCAACTTTTTCGAGCTGCATCATTTCCATAAGATTGTTTGCTTTAACTTCATCGAGGAGGTCTATAGCAACAATACCACCGAAGCCAAATCCTTTGTTCATCATTGATAATAAGGTGTTATGACCTTTGTGGTTTTTGAAGCCCGGATAATAAGTTTTAATGCCGAGTTTTTTAAACTGAGTTGCCATGTACATTGCATTCCCGCTATGTTTTTGAAGTCGAAGATGCAAAGAATGAAGATTCTTGAGAATGCTTGCGGCGCGGGTGCTATCGAGTACGGTACCGAGAAGCATCGAAGCACCGCTGTTGACATCGTTCAGTTTTGAAATAAAATCATGAGAAGAGCAAATACATCCTGCGACGCAATCGCTTGTACCGTTAATATATTTGGTCATGCTATGAATCACTACATCGGCACCAAGCCTTACGGGAGATACAATCATAGGCGAGAAAGTATTATCGACAACTAGCTTAGCTTTTGCTGATTTAGCAATTTTAGAAAGCTTAGGTATATCGGCAATTTCAAGGAGCGGATTACTGATGGTTTCGCAATAGATAACTTTAGTTTTCTTAGTTACCGCACGTTTAACTTGTGCAAGGTTTGTGATGTCAACGAATTTAACTTTAATATTAAACTTCGGAAGGAAGTTTTTAAATAAAGCATAAGTACCGCCATAGATAGTATGGCTAGAAATAATTTCGTCACCAGCATTACATAGCTGCATAATGGCACAGTTGATTGCGCCCATACCAGAGGCAGTAACCTGTGCAGACTCAGTATCTTCGAACCTTGCCAGAGTATCGGAAAGATATTTATTAATCGGATTCCAATGACGCGAATAGAGGAAGCATCCCTCTATCTCATGTTCAAAAATCTCTGACATTTTATCGGTAGAAAGAAACGTAAAAGTTGAAGAATCAGTTATTGACGGATTCACGTCACCAAATTCGCCAAACACAAGATAATCATGAATGGCAACACTGGGGTCAAATTTTTTCATAATCGTGATATTTAAATATTAAAAGAACTAGTTGTTATTTTCTTCTTTTTTGTCGTTATCGTCGAACAGCATTCTAACGGACGGGGTATATTTATCGTCATACTGACCAGACTTCACAGCCCACAGGAAAGCCGCCAAGAATCCAAGTGCGACGAGAACGCTTACTCCAATTAAGACAACAATGACAGACATTATTTAAGATTACGTTTTTTAGACAGATAGTTTGTTGCTACCACACAAAGTACAACAACTGAGATTGAACTTACAGGCATTAAGATTGCCGCAATAATCGGCTTCAAAAGTCCCTCAACAGCAAAAAAAAGAGCAACGATATTGTACAAAAACGAAAGGGCAAAGCTAACGATGATTACCTTAACGCTGTCCTTTGAGAAACGCAGCAAATCAGAAATTTTTGAAAGCTCGGAGGAGTTCAAAATACCATCGCAGGCAGGGGAGAAATTAGTAACATCTTCGGAAATTGAAATACCCACGCTGCTTTGTTTGAGTGCACCGGCATCATTAAGTCCATCGCCAATCATCAGGACTTCCTGTCCCTCATTCTGCAAAGCTTTAATGTATTTAAGTTTGTTTTCAGGTGACTGGTGAAAATGCATATGCAAAGGGTCTTTAAAGAAAGACTTCAGAAAGCTTCTTTCGCTTTCGTTGTCGCCAGAAAGCAAATGAAGTTCATAATCTTTTTCAAGATTATTTATCAATTCCGATAAACCCTGTCTGTATGCATTACTGATGCTGAAATAACCGAGATAATCATTGTCGATGCTTAAGAATACTTTTGATGAGTTTACTTCGCCAGTCATTCGGGAAAGAGGTTGAACATCATTAACAAAACTTTCGGAACCGAGTTTAACAACATGATTGCCGAGTGTTCCGACAATTCCAGCGCCTGTAAATTCCTTATACTCTTTAACCTCAATTATTTCAAAATCTGATAAGAACTCAAAAATTTTCCGGCTTAGCGGATGAGTTGACTGAGTAGATAAAGATTTAACAAGAATTAACTGATTATAATCAAGTTGAGAGCCAATGAAAACTATCTCAGATTTTGTGCTTTGAGTTAAAGTACCTGTCTTATCAAAAACTACAGATGTAATTTTTGAAAGTTTTTCTATTACGTTTGTATTTTTAATATAGAATTTATTCCGCCCGAAAATTCTCATAACATTTCCATAAGCAAACGGAATTGCAAGAGCAAGAGCACATGGACACGCCACGATGAGGATTGCTGTAAATACATTGACCGCCATGTCAAAGCTAACGGGCATCCAATACGCAGCGGATGCAAATGCCAGAGTCAGAACGGCAAGAGTAAAATATTTACTAATAGCATTGGAGAAACTAACGAGCCTGCTATCTTTAACCCTCGTGAAAGCATCACTATTCCACAGCTGGGTCAGGTAGCTTTGAGAGACCTCTTTCAAGACTTCGAGTTCAACTGCACTGCCAATTTGCCTGCCTCCGGCATAAATAATTTCTCCAAGAACCTTTTGAACCGGAAGAGACTCTCCAGTAACGAAGCTGTAATCAATATTGCCCTCTCCCCTGAACAGAATGGAGTCGGCAGGAATGACCTCGTTATTTCTAACATAAATTCTATCCCCCACTTTGAGATTAGCGAGAGGAATAGTTTTGTGGTTTACAGATTTAATAACAGTTACAGAAAGAGGAAAATATGATTTATAAGATCTTTCAAAACTCATAGCCTCATAAGTTTTGCTTTGGAATATTTTTCCAATGAGAAGAAAGAAAACAAGACCGGACATGGAATCCATGTACCCTGCGCCTGACTGAGTTACTATTTCAAAAACACTTCTTATGAAAACAGTAAAAATACCGAGGAACAGAGGGAAATCGATATTAATAATTTTATTTTTCAGACCTTTATACGCTGACAAATAATACTCCGAGCTTGAATAGAAGAAAACAGGCAAAGAGAGAAACAGATTTAAATATCCGAACAATTTATGAAACTCCGGATCGGTTAACTTTTCAAGTCCGAGATATTCCGGAAAACTAAGAAGCATAATATTCCCGAAACAAAACCCTGCAACACCGACTTTGTAATAAAGGCTTTTAATATGTTTTTGTTTTGATTTTCTTTCCGTTGCATCGAGGTTAATAAGCGGCTCATAGCCAAGAGAATCGAGTAGTTCGGCAATTTTTCTGATAGAGGTTTTTTCTTCAAGAAATTTGAATACAAGTTTCTTCTGAGGAAAATTCACCTGAGAATGAGTGATCCCGCTATCGAGTTTATAAAGGTTTTCGAGCAGCCATATACACGAACTGCAGTGCATCTGAGGAATAAAGAAAGTTGCAGTACTAATTTTACCGTCGCTGAAATCGAGCATTTGCTTCTTCGTAATTTCATCGTCGAGATACTCATATTTTATATTACTTCTGACGGAAGGTGAGTTACCAGGTTGATTTTCCAAATCATAATACTTGCAGAGGTTATTTTCCTGCAGAATTTCGTACACGAGCTTACAGCTGCGGCAACAGAATTTCTTGTCGTCGATATTGATTGAATCGTCCTTACAAATATCACCACAGTGGAAACAGAGAATATCTTTTCCTGCATTTACAGAGTCAGAGCTCATAGAATCAGAAGTGTTTAATTATCGGATACATAGGAATCAATCATTTTGTAAAATTCCTCTTTTACGAATGGTTTTGACATATAGTTATCCATACCAGCGGACAAACATTTTTCCTTGTCAGCTTTAACAGCATAGGCAGTAATCCCGATGATAGGAATGTGTTTACCCGTACCTTTTTCAATTTCTCTGATAATAGAAGTAGCTTCCAAGCCGTCCATAATAGGCATTTGAATATCCATTAATATTAAATCAAACCTTGATTTTTCGAGTACATCGAAAATCTTAAGACCGTTTTCAACAATAGTAACGTCATAATTTTTCCGCGAAAGAAGTTCTTTTACCAGCCTCTGGTTGACTATATTATCTTCGGCAACGAGAATACTTACCTTTTCTTTAGGTTTTTCTGTTTTCTGTTTTTCCGGAATATCCTTTGTGGGTGCTGATTGCTGATAATCAACAACCTCCTTTGCGGATATTTCAAACGGAAGATTAACGGCTATTTCAGAACCTTCATTTAAAATTGTTTTAACGGACATTTCACCATCCATTAAAGCAATAAGATGTTTAATAATTGGGACACCGAATCCGTAACCTGAATAGCGAAAATTTTTATCAAGAATAGTTTTTCCTGATTCGTCAAGAGACCCGAATAAGTTTTTCACTGTATCCGCATCAAAGCCTCTCCCTGTATCTTTAACAGTAATGCACAACGAGGCTTTGTTGTTTATCCGTTTAATCTCGGTTAAGGAAAGAGCAACGGTTCCTTTATCTGTGTATTTAATAGCATTCTTAGCAAGATTAATAAGAATCTGATTTATACGAAGCGGGTCGCCGTGAATATTATAATTAATTTTAGGGTCGATGTTAACGGTCAATGCTACATTTTTCCTTTTCGCTTCGAACTCAAGAATCTGGGAAGTTTTCTGCATAAGTTCATTTATTGAGAACTCAATGGATTCCAGTTTCAACTGTCCGCTTTCGATTCTTGAGAAATCGAGGATGTCGTTAATAATAGCAAGCAGAGTGCTAGAGGAATAATTAATAATATCGAGATACTCTTTTTGCTCTTTAGTAAGGTTTGAAAGCATCATCAGTTCTGTCATTCCGATAATCCCGCTCATTGGAATCCGAATTTCCTGGCTCATGTTTGAGAGAAACTGGGATTTAGCATTATTCATTAATTCTGAATACGCCTGAGCTTTTTGTGCTTCCTCATATTTTTCCTTATAATTAATCTCACTGACCGGTTTTTCAACGGGCGGTTGTATTTCTTTCTTTAAGAACTGACTTATAAGGAAATAAAATACCACGGAAGTAATGACTGCAAAGGAAATCCCGAGCACGATATTGCTTAATGTATCTTTATAAGAGTTAATCATAAACACCACAAAAAGCATACTCAACAAAAGATAAATAAACGTGATTTTAAGAGCAGCAGCAGAATAGTTGTTTTTCTCTTTAGTCATATTACGGAATATTAGTTAACCTTAATTTATGCAAAATGAATACTTTATGCAATTATAAAGAAATAAAATCTATTAAAACATTCAAGAGACTATCATATTCATTTAATTTTATCGAGCTCTTTTTTAAGATAAGAAATAGCGTTAACGGGTGTCGGGTTAACTCCGTTTAGAATTGCGAGATAATAACTTACCCAATCACCAAGAAAAATAAGGTCAAAAATACGAGCGAGTTTAGATTTACAATCACTGCTTAGATGAAGAATATTAGCTGCATGTTTTTTTAATATCTTTTCGGTTATTTTCATACGCATTTTAATGCGTGGATTATCAAAAATATCTTCAAGGAATATAACGTTAATTTTTTTAAGGATATCTTTGTTCAATTTCCAGCCTACAAGTTCATTATGGTTCATTTCGGGATAGAGATTTCCGTAAGAAAGTATTTTTGCATTCTCAGAAATCTGACCACGCCAGCGTAAATTCACAACGTCGAGAACATCTACCGAGGAATAAATAACAGGAAGTTTATCTTTTAGTAAAGCAGCAATCTGTAGTGCCGGGTTAGAATCGAATGTAAGGTTTGAAAATTCATCAAGGGACTGTTCGAGTACAACCAGGGTTTCGTTTATATCTGCAGATTTATCTTTAATAAATTTCAATTTTGTGAACAAAACAAGGAGAGTAAAGAAAGAATATCCGAGAGCGCATCTGGGCTGCAGACCGCCGGGAATTTTCACAAGAAGTTTCTTGTGCTTTTTAGCAAGCTTCTCAACCACTCCACCGCTTGAAATACAGATAATTCTGCATTTCCTTTTGAGTGCATCATTAAATGCCGAAATAGTTTCTTCGGTATTACCTGAATAAGAAGATATAATTGCAAGAGTATCTTTCCCTGCAAATTGGGGAAGAGTATAGTTTCTATTCACAAAAACGGGGACACTGATTTCATTTGCTACAAAACTTCTCAGCAAATCGCCTCCTATAGCAGAGCCACCGAGACCATTAACAATAACATTTTTCAAATTTCTAGCACTAACCTTATTTGTTTTTACTTTAGCGGCTATATCCACCGCATTACAAATCTGAACGGGGAAATCGTAAAGTACTTTAAACATATTTTGCTTATCAATACGAGAAATAATCTTTTTATTAATCATAATATTTGGGGTTTGATTTTACTGTCAAAAAAATTATTTATATTCTTTGTTATTTCTTCTTCCGTGGACAGTTTCAGCAATTTATCAACCAATTCTCTTGATTCAGCAAAGCTAATTAACCTAACTACTTGTTTAATTTCGTTAAACATTGAAGGCAGGACACTTAGCTCATCTAAACCAAGTCCAACAAGAACGGGTACTGCGAGAGGAACGGAGGCAAGCTCTCCGCATATACTAACTTTAAGGTTTTGCTTCCGTGCTCCTTTGACGATTTTATCGAGTGCACGAATAACCGCCGGATGGAATTGCTGGTAAAGATGAGAAATATATTCGTTTCCCCTGTCCACTGCGAGAATGTATTGAATAAGGTCGTTTGTACCGATGCTGAAGAAATCTACTTCAGTTGCAAGCTCCTCTGCGAGAATGAATGCAGAAGGAACTTCGAGCATTATGCCGAGAGGAATATTTTTGTCATAATATACACCTTTTTTATCGAGGGACTTTTTAACATCTTTAAGCAATTCTTTTGTCTTTCTTACTTCATCCAAAGAAGCAATCATAGGAAGCATTATCTTTATATTTTTCTTTGTTGATGAAATCAGAATAGCTTCAAGCTGCGATTTAAAAATCTCAGGGCGATCGAGACACATTCTAATACCCCTCCATCCGAGATAAGGATTCAGTTCTTTATGATTTTCCGTAAACACTTTATCACCTCCAAGGTCATAAGTACGTATAGTAACTTTCTTTGGGAAAGTAATGTTTGAGATGTGGGTATAATCTTCAATCTGTTCAGCAACAGAGGGAAAATCACCTTTTTCCATGAACAAGTGTTCGGTGCGATAGAGACCGATACCACAATTGCCGCAATTCCGCAGGAATTCTGTTTCTTCAAGAAATTCAATATTGGCAGTTATTTCTATCCGCTTTTTATCAGTAGTTTCACACGGTTTAACAGTCAGTTCACCGAGTAATTGAGCGTGATATTTATATTCTTTCTGTTTTTGCGAATACAACTCGATTGTTTTTTCAGTCGGGTTAACAATAACCGAGCCTTCAGAGCCGTCAACAATAACGCTGTCGCCAGAATTAATGTGCTTAGAAATAACTTTCAAGCCAACTACAGAGGGAACACGCAAGGCACGCGAGATAATTGCCGCATGAGAAGTAACACCGCCTGTATCGGTAGCATACCCCATAACTTTTCTTCTGCTAAAGAGAATTGTATCGGCAGGAGAAAGTTCATGAGCGAAAATAATAGAGTTTTCTTCAACTTTGGAAACAAGCTTATCACGTTTCATATTACGGATAACGCGGTTTTTCACGTCTATCATATCAGCATAGCGTTCGTGCATATATTGATTTTCCGATTTGAGAAAAAGGGCAACGAGTTTTTCAATTTCGTCGTTGAAGACAAAACCTGCGGAATGGAGTTCCTTTCTAACCCTGTTTATAACGCTTTCCAGGAAAATGTTGTCCTTTAAAATTTCAAGCTGAGCTTCGAATATTTTCGAATTCTTCTCGCCAATTCTTTCAACGGAAATTGCATAGATTTTGTTAAGCTCTTTCAGTGATACCTCCACGGCATTCCTAAGCATATTAACTTCGCTGTCGACTTCCGACGGATTAATAACGGCAGTATTAATATTAATCTGCTGGCGTTTGTACAAATATGCTTTGCCGATTGATATACCCTGTGATGCGGGTATTCCTTTATATGTTTTTTCTCTATGCAATTGTTCTGAATTACTAATAAAATCAAGAATTACGGATAAAAAATCAAAGTATAAATAAATACATCTTGGATTTATTAAATATATTTATGTTTGAAGAAACATGTATTATTTTATTGAAACATTATGAGTTTATTAAGCGTTTAAATTTTATATGGATAACACAGCGAGACTAAAGCCGAAACTAACGTATTTGGAGAATCTTCTATTTTCAGTATTCAGGAAAGAACGGGTTTTCATGGCTGTAATTAGCATTGTGGCGGTCTTATCGATATATACGTTGTTTGTGCTACTGTTATCGGGAGTTGAAGCTGTATTTCAGCTTTCTGCAGCGGCAAGGAAAGTGGTTTTCTTTTTATACATAATAACACTTCTCACAACCATCACATATATAATACTCTCTTACGTACTCAGCGTTAACAAGAACAGGTTTGACTCTGTTAAATATTCGCTGCAAATCGGGAGGTTTTTACCGGATATAAAAGATAAATTGGGAAATGCGATTTCAATATGCAAGAATACCAACATCGGAGTATATTCATCAGAAAATCTTGCAGAGGTGAATCTTGAAAAAGTATATCAGGAATCAAAGACGGTAGATTTTAATGTCATTATTGATGTTCAGAAGCTGAAAAAATATGCAGCGATATTTTTTGCTTTGCTGCTCACTACTATTATGCTGATAGTGCTTGTACCGACACTATCAAAAGCATTTAACAGACTTATAAATTATAATACAGAATTTAACAATACTTTCTTAAACAACACGACGGAAGAAGAAGACGGATTTATCAAAAGGTTTTATTTAACGATAGAATATCCTGAGTACACAAAGCTTCCCGAAAAAACACAGGAAGAAAACAATGGGGACGTTGTCTGTTTAGAGGGTAGCATAATAAATATAACTGTTGAGAGCGTTTATAATCTAAGTTATGCGTCAATTATGTATAACGGAACAGAGACCCCATTGAATATTTCCGGTATTACGGCTACGGGAGAATTCAGAGCGGACAAAGACGGGGAATATTATATTCTATTAAAAAATACCGAGGGAAAAGAAAACCTCAAGAGGAAAAAGTATTCAATAAGAGTTCTACCGGATGAACCTCCGAAAATAACCATTGTACAGCCGAGGGATGCAAACTATTCTTTATTTAACGAGAAAGAAATTGAACTTAAGACTATAATAAGCGATGATTACGGATTCTCGAAGCTTGTTTTATGGTTCAGAAGCGGTAATAATGTGTCCGCGGCAGGAGGTAATTTCAACCAGATAGAAATACTTATAGAGAATAAAGATGCAACATCGCTGGAAGTATCTTATTTGTGGCTTCTTAATTTTAGCTCCAGGGGGATGCAAACAGAATATTACATGGAGGTAACAGATAATTCCGGCAAGTCAGCAAAATCCGATTTAAGAAAACTCACATTTGCAAAAAGTACTGAAGTGCTAAAGAAATTCGAGAGTTCGACGAGGGAAATAAAATCTGATTTCCAAGCAGTACTTGATGAGATTAAAGATTTACAGAAAAACATAAACGAAATAAAGAAGACTCAAGAAGAAAATGCAATAAACGAACAGAGAAAAAAGGAACTTCAGAACAAGGTAGAGAATCTGCAGAAAAACCTCGAGAATGCACAGAATAAAATTGACCAGACTTTGAACGACCTGAAGCAAAATCCGAATTTAAGCGAAAAGACGCTTGAGCAATTTATGAAGTTACAGGAGCTGTTTCAGAGAATTAACACACCAGAATTCAGGGATATGTTAAGGAAACTTCAGGAGGCGATGAAGAAGAGCAACGAAGAAATGAAACGTGATTTAGACAATCTTAAATTTGATGAAGAAACATTTAAGAAACAACTTGAGCAGGTAATGGAGCTAATGAAGCAAATAGAGAACCTGCAGAAGATGGGAGAGCTTACGCAGAAACTTGATGACATTACAAAAGCACAGGAAGAACTTCGTAAAGAAACAGAGAACGCAGATAAAAATAATGAAGGAAAGATGAACACGCTGGGTGATAAGCAGAAACAGATACAAGAGAATTTTAACAAGCTGAAAGAAGATATGAAGAAGCTTACAGAGAATATGAAAAACACAAAGGGAGAAATGAGCCCTAAAGAATTGGAAGATCTCTTAAAAAAGATGAATGAAAGGAAGACGGAGGATAAAATGAAACAATCCTCTAAAGACTTATTCAAGCAGCAGAAAGAACTATCGGAAAAGACACAAGAAGAAATATCAAAAGACCTTGAAGAGTTTAACGAACAGATGCAGAGTTCATTAGAAAGTGCAATGAGCAATATGGATACACAAAATAAGATGATGGACAAACTTAAGCAAATCAAGAAGAACCTGGAAGAACTAAGTGAGAAGGAACAGGATATAAAAGACGAGACGAGTAAATTAGACAAAAGCGATAAAGAGGATTTTAACGATCTCGCAAAAGATCAAGGAGAAATACAACAGGAGTTATCGAAAAATATTAATGACCTAATGAATGCGACAAAGGACGGGATGCAGGTTTCTCCAGAGCTTGGAAAGGAACTGGGGAATTCATACAATAAGATGAATAAGGCTGGAAAGGATTTAATGCAAGGAGAGAAAAACAGCGCGATGAGCAATCAGGGCAAAGCAAAAGAATCGCTTGATAATGCAGCAAAGATGCTCGGAGATATGCTTGACAAAATGGGTAAACAGCAAGGAAAGGGGAGCAAAGGCGACGGCAAGATGGGTCAGCTAATGCAAAAGCTTGCAGAGATAATCGGACAGCAGCAAGGTGTAAACGGTAAGATGAACAAGATGGGACAGGACGGACAGGTAGGAAGAGACGGAAAGGGAGGTAAGGAAGAACTTTCACAAATACAGAAGGAACAGCTCGACAGATTACGAATTGAACAGATGGAGGCACAGAAATCACTTGAACAACTAAATGAAGAATTTGAAAGAGAACAACAAAGATCAGGAGAAAAACTTTTAGGCGACCTGAAAGAAGTTGAGAAAGAAATGCAGGAAACCGTAAGACAATTAAGCGAATATGAGGTTGATGAGAAACTATTTGAGAGACAGAACAGAATACTTTCGAGGATGCTTGATGCAAGACTTTCGCAAAGAGAAAAAGACTTTGAACAGAAAAGGGAGTCTAAGCCGGGAGAAAGTTACAGCAGACAATCACCAAGAGAAGTTGTAATAAGCGGACCGAGAACGGAGAACTCGCTAAAAGAGGAGCTGTTGAGACTGGAGAAAGAGAGTTACTATGAAGATTATGAAAAATTAATACTGGAATACAACAAGCTGATTAAAAACAGATAACCGACCGGCCTGACCGAATAATTCCCTTTTATAATTCCCAATAAATATGAAAATATTATGCATTGTTTCGATTATGATTTATGTATAATTTTCTTCAATTATTAATACCAGATGAATATTCATTTATATTGTATCTTCAAGAAAGATTTTTCTCCGAACAATTTTATACCTCATTTATAATTAAATCACAAAGAAAGGAATTTTTTATGTCGTATGCACAGGAAGTTCTTGCAAATGTTAAACAAAAAGATGCAGGACAACCGGAATTTATTCAGGCAGTGACAGAGGTCGTTGAATCACTTGAGATAGTTCTTCAAAAAAGACCTGAATACATCAAGTACAAGATTCTTGAGAGAATAGTGGAGCCTGAAAGAGTAATCTTATTCAGGGTTCCATGGCTGGATGACCAAGGGAATGTACAAGTAAACCGCGGGTTCAGGATTGAGATGAACAGCGCAATAGGTCCTTACAAGGGCGGATTGAGATTTCACCCTTCAGTAAACCTTGGGATTTTAAAGTTTCTTGCGTTTGAGCAAGTTTTCAAAAATTCACTGACAACACTCCCGATGGGCGGCGGTAAAGGAGGTTCTGACTTCAATCCAAAGGGGAAGAGTGATAATGAAGTAATGAAATTCTGCCAATCGTTCATGAGTGAACTTTTCAGACACATAGGTGCAAACACAGACGTACCTGCGGGTGATATAGGTGTCGGCGGAAGAGAAATCGGATATTTATTCGGACAGTACAAAAAACTCCGGAATGAATTTGTCGGTGTTCTAACAGGTAAGGGATTAAACTGGGGCGGTTCTTTAATACGTCCAGAAGCAACGGGATATGGTACAGTATATTTCGGTGCAGAAATGCTTGCAACAAAGAATGATACTTATGAAGGCAAAACCTGTTTAGTATCAGGAAGCGGTAACGTAGCACAATATGCTATTGAAAAGTTATTAGATCTCGGCGGAAAGCCAGTGACATGTTCAGATTCATCGGGTTACATATATGATGAACAGGGATTTGACAGAGAAAAACTTGCATATCTGAAGGATCTTAAAAATGTAAAACGCGGAAGAGTTGAAGAGTATTCAAAGAAATTCAAGTCAGCAGTTTACACACCAGTAGATTCAAAGCTTGATTACAATCCGCTCTGGAACCACAAGGCAGACTGTGCGTTCCCAGCGGCGACTCAGAATGAAATCAACGGAAAGGATGCAGCAAACCTCCTGAAGTGCGGTGTTAAACTTGTATCAGAGGGTGCAAACATGCCAACGACAATCGAAGGCGTAAATCAATTCATTGATGCGAAGATACTTTACGGTCCAGGCAAAGCAGCTAATGCAGGGGGCGTAGCAACATCAGGACTTGAAATGTCACAGAACTCATTGAGATACGGCTGGTCAAGAGAAGAAGTGGATACAAAACTTCGCGGAATAATGAAGAGCATTCATAAAGCAGCTCATGATACAGCGGAAGCATTCGGCACACCGGGCAATTACGTAAATGGTGCAAACATTGCGGGATTCTTAAAGGTAGCCGATTCAATGATGGATCAGGGAATAGTGTAACATTACAATTAACAGTATAAACAAAAAAGGCGGTGTAACCCGCCTTTTTGTTATTTATGAATTAATTATTTCTTCTTAGATTTATTTTTTCCCACTACTTTAGGAGAAGGTTTTTTATTAATCTTCTTTGATGTAAATAATTCACCGTGTTTATGTTCAACTGACGCACGGGCAGCCGCAAGTCTTGCTATAGGTACTCTGAAAGGAGAGCAACTGACATAAGAAAGTCCAAGCATGTGACAGAATTCAACTGAATTCGGTTCTCCGCCATGCTCACCGCAAATACCAAGTTTAATATTGGGTCTTGTTGCTTTTCCAAGTTTAACAGCAGTTCTCATAAGTTCACCAACACCGAATCTATCAATGACTTCAAACGGGTCGTTCTGAAGAATCCTCTGCTTAATGTAATCTGGAAGGAAACCACCAATATCGTCGCGTGAAAAGCCGAATGCCATCTGTGTCAAGTCATTAGTACCGAAAGAGAAGAACTCCGCGTATTTAGCGATGTAATCTGCTACGAGAGCAGCTCTTGGAATTTCAATCATCGTACCTGTCATACGTTTGAAGCTTTTTAGTCCGAACTTCTCACAGACTTGTTTATAAATTCTTTCAATAATAACATATTGGTGTTTTAACTCGCGCGAAGTTGAGGTAACCGGAATCATAATTTCGGGCAAAGGTTTTTTACCTTCAAGAATAAGTTCTGCGGTTGCTTCATAGATTGCACGAATCTGCACTTCTGTTATTTCGGGGTATGTAATACCGAGCCTTACGCCTCTGTGTCCGAGCATTGGATTGTTTTCATGCAAACCATCTGCTCTTTGATTAAATTCATCAAGTGAGATACCGAGACTTTCAGAAAGCCTTATTCTTTCTACTTCGTTATTAGGAACAAATTCATGAAGCGGCGGATCGAGAGTTCTGATTGTAACAGGCAGGCCATCCATTGCCTCAATGGTTCCCTTCATATCGCGTTTGATGTAAGGGAAGAGTTCTTCCAAAGCTGCTTTTCTTTCTGCTTCGGTATTTGACATTATCATTTTTCTGAGAAGGAAAAGAGGCTCTTCAGAGTTCTTGCCATAGAACATGTGCTCTGTACGGAAGAGTCCGATACCTTCTGCGCCGAAGCTTCTTGCCTTTGCGGCATCTTCGGGTGTATCTGCATTAGTACGGACTTTCATTACGCGAACCTTATCGCAGATCTTCATGAAGTTTGAAAAGTTTTCATTCTCAACATCAACATCCATCATTTCAAGCTGACCTACATAAACGGCACCTTTTGTTCCGTTCAAAGAAATCCATTCGCCTTCGCGGACAACCGTATCACCGACTTTGAAATATTTTTCATCGAGTTTAACTTCAATTGCGCCAGCACCGACGATACAACATTTACCCCAGCCGCGTGCAACAAGTGCTGCGTGAGAGGTCATACCACCGCGTGCAGTAAGGATAGCTTCTGCGGCTCTCATACCTTCAATATCTTCGGGGTTAGTTTCTTCGCGAACGAGTATAACTTTTTTGCCGGCTTTACGCCATTCGACAGCATCGTTAGCGGTGAAAACAACCTGACCCGTTGCTCCGCCCGGACCTGCGGGTAGACCTTTAGTCATAAGGTGTGCAGCTTTTTCAGCTGCGGGCAACAAGACGGGATGAAGTAGTTCATCGAGCTGATCGGGCCTGACTCTCATAACGGCTTCTTCGGCTGTAATGAGTCTTTCTTTGTACATATCGACTGCCATCTTTACAGCTGCGGCACCGTTTCTTTTGCCGACTCTGCACTGAAGCATGTATAACGTGCCTTCCTGAATAGTGAATTCAAGGTCGAGCATATCATGGTAGTGCTTTTCGAGATTAAGTTCTATCTTATGTAATTTCTTGTAAACATCGGGCATTGCGACTTCGAGAGAATCGAGGTGCATATTATGTTCACTCTTTCCGACTTCATTGATAGGGTTTGGGGTTCTAATACCTGCGACAACATCTTCGCCCTGAGCGTTAACGAGCCATTCGCCGTAGAAATAATTTTCACCTGTGGCAGGATTACGCGTGAAGGCAACGCCTGTTGCGGAAGAATCGCCCATGTTACCGAACACCATTGACTGGACGTTAACTGCAGTACCCCATTCATCGGGAATACCTTCAATTTTTCTGTAAGAGATTGCTCTTCTACCGTTCCAGCTTGAAAACACAGCACCGACTGCACCCCAGAGCTGTTCCATAGCGTCTTCGGGGAATGGTTTGCCGAGTACTTCAAAAACTTTTGCTTTATATATTGAGACGAGTTCTTTAAGGTCGTCGGCTGTAAGGTCTGTATCGAGTTTGCATCCTCTTGATTCCTTCATCTTATGAAGTTCTCTTTCGAGCTGCTGGCGAACGCTCTGACCTTCTGCGGGTTCGATACCTGCAGCTTTTTCCATGACGACATCGGAGTACATCTGAATAAGACGACGCTGCGAGTCATAGACAAATCTTGGGTTTCCTGTTTTTGCGATAAGACCCTCGCGTGTAATATCGTTCAGACCAACGTTCAGAACAGTTTCCATCATTCCGGGCATAGAGCTTCTTGCACCAGAGCGGACGGAAAGCAGCAGCGGGTTAACGCTGTCGCCGAATTTAGCACCCATTTGTTTTTCGGTTTTTTCGAGTGCTTTTAAGACCTGACCTTTTAATTCTTTTGGATATTTCTTTTTGTTTTTATAGTAAGCTGTACAAACTTCTGTAGTGATAGTAAATCCTGCAGGCACCGGTAATCCAATATTAACCATTTCTGCGAGGTTTGCACCTTTTCCTCCAAGCAAATTTTTCATGTTTGCTTTACCTTCGGCTTTTTTACCGCCGAAATAATAAACATATTTTGTGGACATAATAATAAATATTAATTAATATTAAATAAGAACATCGTTAAAATTACTTATTTTAAACAACAATTTACAGTCAAAAAACAGTCGGGACTTGGTTTTTCGTTCGAATCTGACTAATAATAAAGGCATAATGGATAGAACACTGATCTGCCAACGAGAAGCAGACAGGTTCTCACGGAAAAAACTGATAATCACGGGTATTTTTTTAGTGAATTTACATAATTTTAGGAAGATGTTGCGGTAAAGCCATATACTGCCATTTTATGCAAAAAATGCATAAAAACTGATAATTTTAATTAGTTAGTATATCGCAGGCATATCGCAGGCATATCGCAGACATATCGCAGGCATATCGCAGGCATACAAAAAATAATGGCTTTCATTTGAATTAACTAAATGTTAAAAACATATTTGGGAAGGTTTACATATATAAACCGAGGATTTTGTCCGGACTCAATACCTGATGATAATCAGGTGAATTTTTGAATTTTCTTTAAAAAGGTTTGATTAGATAACAAGATTATTGGGGATTATCGAATGTGGAAATTTACAACTTATCTCGGTACATGGAGGTATTGTTTCTGCAGAAATGGGAATAATAAATATATTAGATGAGAATTACTTTAATCATAAATAATATAAAAGTTACCACCGGGAAAAATAATTGGGACATTAAAATCTATTAAGGTTATTTTTAACCAACTTAGGGATAATAAAAGTCAGAAGAGATGATGCGCAGTAGAATTATTATTGCATATACTGCTGACTGCAGAAGTATTTTAATATCTGTTAATATAG
The DNA here is from genome assembly GCA_041649015.1 of Ignavibacteria bacterium. Classification (NCBI taxonomy): domain Bacteria; kingdom Pseudomonadati; phylum Ignavibacteriota; class Ignavibacteria; species Ignavibacteria bacterium. Next base: position 17,997 of record JBAZNU010000003.1, on the reverse strand, counting down.
AGAACGGATTATTTCTTTGCAGCTTCATATTTCTTCCTGACATTAATAATATAGTTCAACACGGTAACACAACTCATCTTTTTTCTTACATTATTGCTTCCACTTTTATATTACATTCATTAATTAGTCTTAATTTTGAAGAAAAATAAACCCGATCGTGCAATGAACAAGAGACCATGAATAAAAGGATTAAGCCTATGATGTTTAAGAAGTTATTTACACATTAAAGAAGATTTTAAAACATTGTAATTATTTTAGAACGGAGCCTGTACAGTCAGAATGAAGCGAATAATGCCGGAAGATTCAGTTATTGATGTTGGTATTTCTGAATAATTTATTTATTTTAACAGCAAGTGGATAAAATTGTAACAATAATGGTCAAGAAGTAAATATTCTTGCATAATAAAAGTCTTCATTCAATTCTAATTGTAATAATGACAATAGCCGATATCGAATAGAAATGAACTGTACAACACCTGGTCAAACTGTTTACACTCTTTATGTATTTATTGTTTTTGGTTATGTTGCTCTACACTCACTTACAAAACAAAGAAATTATGGAATGTTAAAATGAAAAAGAATTCAAGCGGTAATCATAATTTTCTAGTGCAGAATGATTCTGTTTTCACAACAACATTATTTTATTGTGATGAACATAAATGTCTTTTAAGCATTAATCCATTTTAATTGTAAAAGGTATACAATAAATGAAAAAAATTATATTAATATCATCGTCATTAGCGATATTATTATTTTCTATTATGTACACGCAAAATATAGGTACAACCAGTAAAGAGTGTTTTTCATTAAAGGTAACCCCTTTGAAAAAAGAATTTAAATTAGGCGAACAGGTTATTCTCAATTTGACGTTCACTAACAATAAACCATACATAGATTCGTTGTTAAATATTAATGAAGAAACTTTATTATCAAAAACTAAAATATGGAATGAGCAAAATAAAGATTATCATTATACAAGTATGACATTGAGTCCGGAACAAATAAATTATTTAGTATTTCAAGTTGGTGAATCAAAAACCATAGAAATGAGAGTTAATATTAAGGGTATGCTTGGATTTATTTTCTTTCGATACTTTCCGATTGGTACCTTTAAAGTACTTGTAGAATTGATGGATAGGACTAACCTTCCAATTATAACAATCACCGAAACATTTGATATCATACCCTTGCATAATGGCGAAATAGAAGAGTTTAAAGAAATGAATGAAATATTTAGTGTTTATCAAAAAGAAAATCTAACCCTACAAAATATGAAAAACGCTATAGACAGAAGCAGTAATTTTCTTCGAAAATACCCGAAATCAATATATTTATATACTTTATTGTCAAATTTCGATGATGCAAGAATTGTATATAAATATAAATATGATGAATCATTTGCAGAAGACTTAAAATATTATTTGATTAATAATGTTAATGAAAAAGGTTGTGAGGATTTCATAGGCAGGTTATTTAGATTGATAGATAATTTAAGCAATAAAAATAGTGCATTAGAATATCTGAATAATTTTAAAGAAGAAATTAATGATGATACTCTTAAAGAAAAGATAGATAAATCCATAAATGGATTCATTAATAATTATGAATCAATACATTATAAATATGAATAACAAATAATATTCTGTATTAAATATTATTATGAGTATTATATTTCTAAAATATATAATTGTGGTATTAATGACATTAATATAAATGCTTTTGTATTCACAAAATTATATAAATATGCAAATGAATGATGTCTTATCTCTTAGGTTAATTCCCACATTAAGTGATGAAGTACAGGTCGGTTGAAATAAGGTCAACACACTACTGACCGATATTTTGGTAACCGAGTAACTAAAGGAAAAGGATTTAAAAATTAAGTTATTAAAATATAGAGGTTTAGCAGCACCAAAATTTCTCAAGTACCATTCAAAAACTTCTTTCGATATATTATTGCTTTGACATATAGATGGACAATGTAACCTATAAGATACGTCGATAGGTTAAAACAAAAATATGTGGATTAATAAAATTAATAGCTGACGCAGCTACAAAGACAAATACTGCAAAGGATTTTTTACTCGCTCGATAAAAGCTGATTAATAATTCACGAGAAGAATTATATTCAAAAATAATATTTTTAAGTTTTTTATATCAGTGATAATTATTATTATTAATAAAATTAAAAACTATAAATTTGAATATGGAACACTCAAACTTTTTCGGGTCAGTTTGCGACTTTTTTGATAAAGCAGCAGAGCATCTGAATTATCCTGCGGGTCTATTACAACAGATTAAAATGTGCAACAGTATTTATCACTTTCAATTTCCACTGAGACTTGATGACAATAATTATGTAACGGTTGATGCTTACAGAGTTGAGCACTCACATCACATGCTGCCAGTAAAAGGCGGTATTAGGTACAGCGAAATGGTTAACGAGGACGAAGTAAAAGCTCTTGCGGCACTGATGACCTACAAATGCGCTGTTGTAAATGTTCCATTCGGCGGAGCTAAAGGGGGAATAAAAGTTGACCCATGGAAATTCAGGGTTGGCGAATTGGAAAGGATAACAAGAAGATATACAACAGAATTAATCAAGAAAAATTTTATAGGTCCCGGAATAGACGTACCCGCACCCGACTACGGCACGGGTCCGAGAGAGATGGCGTGGATAGCGGATACATACTCGACGTTTCATTCTTACAACGGTTCGCAGACAGATTCGATGGCATGCGTCACGGGAAAACCTCTGAGCCAGCAAGGAATACTCGGAAGAAAAGAAGCAACGGGACGCGGAGTTTATTTTGCAGCACGAGAAGCCTGCAGAGTCGGCGAGGATATGAAGAAGCTGGGCTTGACACCCGGACTTGAAGGAAAGAAAGTAATTGTTCAGGGACTTGGAAACGTTGGATATTGGGGAGCATATTTAATGCAGAACGACGGCGGAGCAGTAATAGTAGGGCTTGCCGAAAGAGAGGGAGCAATTTATGACCCAAAGGGTTTGAATGTTGAGGAAGTTTTTAAACACAGACAGGAAACAGGTTCGATACTAAATTTCAAGAAAGCAAAGAATATAAAAAACTCGGTTGAAGCGCTTGAAAAAGAGTGTGATATACTCGTACCGGCAGCACTTGAGAATCAGATAACGATTAAGAATGCAGGAAAGATAAAAGCAAAGATGATAGTAGAAGGTGCCAACGGACCTATTACCGCCGAAGCAGAAGAAATACTTCTTAAGAAAGGAATACTTATACTCGCTGACATGTACGCAAATGCGGGCGGTGTGACGGTTTCATACTTTGAATGGCTTAAAAACCTTCAGCATGTTTCTTTCGGAAGAATGGACAGAAGGTATGACGAAGCAACACACTCAAACCTTGTAAACGTGATTGAAAATATAACGGGTAAAAAATTAACCTCACATCAGAGAAGCGTTGTCATTACAGGTCCTAACGAGCTTGACCTTGTGAACTCGGGTCTTGAAGACACGATGATTCACGCATATCACCAGATAAGAGACGTTAAGATGTCAAACAGGAAGATTGACAGTTTCAGGACAGCGGCGTTTGTTGTGGCGATTGACAAGATTGCAACGTCTTATCTTGATTTGGGAATTTTCCCGTAATAGTTTTGAAATTATTTTTAAAGGGCTTGCCTGAAAATACAGAACAAGCCTTTATGTAATTTAATCATCTTTCTTTAAGAGCTAAACTTTTAACAGTTTACGGGTATGAAAACATACAAATACTTTTTATTTCTATTAATATTCTTCTCATTTGTTGGAAGTTCTGTCTCACAGGACAGAGAGGGAATATTGAAATTCGTTAAAAATTTTTCCCTCTCAGCACATGCAGACGCTTATTACGGCTGGAATACTGACAAAGAGAGCAGGTTCAGACTTTTTGACTGCGTTGATCCGATAAGGGATGAATTCAGGCTTAACATTGCGCAGGTATCTTTAAAGTATGATTCAGATATCATCAGGGGTATTGTCACACTGCATTACGGAGATATTCCTAAGTACTACTGGGAAACTGAAAACCCGAACATACAGGAAGCAAATATCGGTTTCAGGATAGTTAACGGGCTCTGGATAGATGCAGGTTATTTTCTGACGCATTTAGGGGCAGAGGGACTTCCGCAAGATAATTTTTTAAATTCAAATTCATTACCTGCATATTACGAACCGTTTTATCAAAGCGGTATTAAAGCAAGTTTTGATTTTACTGAAAATCTTGATGCCTCGGTCTATCTGCTTAACGGGTACAATGTTATTGAGGATAATAACAAAAACAAATCTTTTGGAATGCAGGTTAATTATCTTTTGAATGACAACATTACGCTGACTTACAATAACATCATCGGAAACGAGCAGGATGCCGGCGATGAGGGCAGAACACGCATTCTTAACAATCTTATCCTTGACTACAGCTCTCCTGACAAAAGGATTGATATACTTTTGAGCTGTGACCTTGGAACGCAGGATAAATCCGGTCTTTCGGACTCAACAAAAACAGCATTGACATACGGCGGATTAGTTTCATTCAGGTACCACTTCAGCGATAAATTCAGCGTAACGCTGAGAGGAGATTATTTTCAGGATCTTGACGGAGTCTATTCGGGTGTAATAGCGAACAATACGGGCATTAAGGGGAATGGCGTGACATTAGGATTAGAATACAAGCCCGTTGAAGAAGCATACATAAGGATTCACACACGTTATTTGAGCCTTGACGGAGACCAAAAAGTGTTTTATGATAATTCAAGCAGCAGAACAGACGTGAATCTTTCAGCGGGGTTTACTTATTAAGAGATGAGTGTCTCAGGTTTCTCTTCCAGCCAGAATATTTTGTTCTTTTAACGGGAGAGTTTTTAAACAGGATGTTAAATTTTTCTTCTGTGATTTCTTCTAATTTATTTTGTGAGGTATTAAAAACTTCTTTCAAGGGATAAAAACTTTTATCTTCGGTGAAAAACTTCTTTTTGTTGTATGGGCAAACATCCTGACAGATATCGCAACCGAAAATCCAGCCGGATAAATCAATGTATGAAGGAATTTCATTTCTGTTTTCAATTGTGTGATAAGAGATACAAAGGTTAGCGTCAACTTTATATTCTTCATATATAGCTCCTGTCGGACAGGCATCAATGCAGATTCTACAGGTTTCACAAAGGTCGTCGGCAGGTTTATCATAATCGAGTTCTTTGTTGATAAGAATTTCGGAAAGGAAGAAAAAACTTCCAGCATCATGATTTATAACATTGCCGTTCTTACCAATCCATCCTAAGCCGGATTTTGCAGCCCATACTTTTTCGAGAAGAGGGCCATCATCAACGTAGAATTTGGTTTCGATGGAATCATCAAGTGCTTTTAACTCTCTGCATATGTTTTTTAACTTTTTCTTAATGACTTTATGATAATCATACTCACCCCAGGCATAGCGTGAGATTTTCGGAAACTTTTCATCATGCTCAAAAGGTGTATCGTATAAGTACGCGAGAGAAATTACAGACTTTACGTTATTAAGTATTAAAGATACGTCTTCCCTCTTTTCTACATTGCGGGACATCCAGTTCATACCGGCGTTTCTGCCTTCGAACAGCCAGTTTTTGTAATGGGTGATTTCGGTTGAAAGTCTTTTGTACTTAGCAAAACCAACTTTAAAGAATCCTTCCCTTATAAATAGTTCTCTAATAGTATTTGAAAGAGAATCGGACAATCAAAAATCAAAGTTAAAGAATTTATCCGAAGGTTTTTCTACAAAGACCTCATCGTTTACAATTTTAACTTTATATGTTTTAAGTGTACAGTCCATTCCGTCAGTATGTTTACCGTTTTTAAGAGAAAACTTAAAGAAGTGAACAGGACAAAGAACATGTGTATCTTCAATATAACCAAGATGTATTTTGGGAGTATGATTGTGAGGGCAAACATTATCAACGGCATAAATATTTCCTTTGACTTTGAATATGGCAATATCCGTCACATCATCAATAACAAACCTGAACCCTTTGTTATCTTCGAGGTCGTTTACAGAGCAAGCTTTTAAGAACTCGAGGCTCATATTGTTTGTTCGTATTCCTTCAATACTATATCAATGGATTTAGTATTATCATAATAAGACAAAAGTTTCAAAAGCACTTCGTCAACTATGGCATCGGGACAGGAGGCGCCGCTTGTTAAAATAATTCTTGTTTTGCTGTTTTTCGGCAGAAAGTTTTCTGTTTCGAGTTCAACACCTTTGTGAAAATTAAAGTGAAGTATTTTTGATTTATTTAATATTTTCGAAGAACTTGAGATAAAATATGTCGGGAGTTTTTCCTCGCAGAGTTCGACAATGTGGGAGGTATTGGAGCTGTTATATCCTCCGACGACTATTGCCAAATCTGCTTTCTGCTCAAGAAGGGCGAGTGTCGCACGCTGGTTATCATGTGTAGCATAACAAAGTGTATCGCGTGTATCGGCAAAATGGTCTTTAATATTTTCTTCGCCGTATTTCTTTACCATAACGTCTCTGATTAAATCAGCGATTGCTTGAGTTTCTGTTGCGAGCATCGTTGTCTGGTTTACAACGCCGACTTTATTAAGATGAATTTCAGGATTAAAGTCATCGGATATCTTATCTTTAAAATAATCACAAAGTTGTTTCTTTGATATTTCTCCGAGAATATATTTTCCAAGAATTTCCGCTTCCTGAATATTTCGCACAATCAATGTAGGAGCGTCTTCCTTGCTATGGGAGAATGTAGCCCGAGTTTCTTCATGATTATGCTTACCGTGAACGATAACCGTGAAATCATTCTTCCCGAGCGAAGAAGCCCTGTTCCAGACCTTTTCAACGAAGGGACAGGTCGTATCATACTTTAATGCTTCGATACCAAGTTCAGAAAGCCGGTTCCGAGTTTCTATTGTAGTACCGAAAGCAGGAATAATAACTATGTCTTCAGGGTACAGTTCATCCCATTCAATCAACTGATTTCCTTTCGTATCGGTAATGAACTTCACGCCTCTATTAGTCAGGTCACTATTAACTTCAGGATTATGAATCATCTCACTGAGAAGATATATTTTCTTATCAGGATTTTCTTCAATTGCTCTGTATGAGATTTCGATTGCATTTTCGACACCGTAGCAAAAACCAAAATGTCTGCCAATAAGAAATTCAACGGGACCGAAATCAAGCGATGTCGGCGAGTAATCTCTTTTTCTCGGGTCTTTTAATTCACGAATTTTTTTAATCTTTGTGATTAAAGAACTACGATAAAAAACGGGAATTTCAAATTTCTTCATAACATTAAGCTCTATATTTATTCAAATGCCGCAATACCAGTAACGTCTTCTCCAAGAATTAAGGTATGCATTTCGTGAGTGCCTTCATAAGTCTTGACGGATTCAATGTTATTTAGATGCCTCATGATAGGGTACTCATCAAGAATTCCGTTTGCTCCAAGCATTTCACGCGACATGGAAGCGATTGTTTTTGCTATCTCACAGTTGTTTCTTTTTGCGAGCGAAACATGCTGAGGTCTCATTGTGCCGTTATCCTTCATCTGTGCAAGACGGTAGTTAAGCAGTTGTGCTTTTGTAATTTCCGTAAGCATCATTGCAAGTTTTTCCTGTGTAATCTGGAATGCTGCAATAGGTTTGCCGAACTGAACACGGGACAAAGAGTAATCAAGAACAGTGCTGTAGCAATGCATTGCCATTCCCGTAACTCCCCATGCTATACCATAACGCGCCTGAGTCAGGCATGAAAGCGGAGATTTAAGTCCGCCGCTTTTCGGAAGAAGATTGGCTTCGGGAATAAGACAATCTTCGAAGACAAGCTCCGATGTTACTGATGCACGAAGCGACAGTTTGCCTTTGGTTTCGGGTGCAGAGAATCCTTTAGTGCCTTTCTCTACAAGGAACCCTCTTACTTTGCCGTCGAGCTTTGCCCAAACAACGGCAACGTCTGCAATGGTACCGTTTGTAATCCACATCTTAGCACCGTTTAAAAGATACCCGCCGTTAACTTTTTCTGCTTTTGTAATCATTCCGCCCGGGTTACTTCCAAAATCAGGCTCTGTAAGACCGAAGCATCCTATCTTTTCCGCACTTGCAAGTTTTGGCAACCAGTATTTTTTCTGCTCCTCGCTTCCGTATGTGAAAATAGGGTACATAACAAGTGCCGACTGCACGGATGCAAAACTTCTCACACCGCTATCCCCTCTTTCAAGCTCCTGCATTATTAAACCGTAAGCTATGTTATTAACTCCCATGCCGCCGTACTCCACGGGCAACGTTGGCCCGAAAAGCCCCAGCTCTGCCATCTTAGGAATAAGCTGCATCGGAAATTTCATTTCCTGGTTGTATTGTTCTATGATTGGAATAACTTCATTGCTAACAAAGTCTCTTACAGTATCCCTTATAGCTTTTTCTTCTTCTGTTAAAATATCGTTGAGATTGTAGTAATCAACCCCTTTATATTCTGTGTGTGCCATGTTTATATTGTTTTCTTTTCTAAATGTTTTTTGCCTGAAGGCTTTGTTTTTATTGTTACTTTAATGCCTGTTTTTAAATATTTTACTTCCCGTATTTCTGAGTTGCCGTAAAGAGTGCTTAAACCCTTGTAGTCATGAGGTTTCAGCTTAATCACTGTTTCCTTCGTGTCATGAGTCAGCATCTCTTTTACTTTCAGAATAAGAGCGGCGGAATTTATACCTTTCTTCGCCGAGATAAAAACCGAATTGGGATGTTTCTGGCTTAGACCCTTAATCATTTCCTTGTTTTCAAGAATATCCACCTTGTTAAAAACGAGCAGTATGGGTTTTCCCTTCGCACCTATTTCTTCCAGCGTTTCGTTTACAACTTTTATCTGCTCTTCAAAATTATTGTTCGATACATCAACAACATGAAGCAGCAGGTCAGACTCAACGACTTCCGAAAGAGTTGACTTAAATGATTCAATAAGATTGTGGGGAAGGTTCTTAATAAATCCGACTGTGTCCGAAATCAGAACCTTTTTTGGAAATTTTGAAATAACTGCTTCTGTATCTTTTGTCTTTATGTTTAATACTCTCGTTGATGTGTCAAGCGTTGCAAAAAGTTTATTTTCGACGTAAACATCAGAGTCTGTAAGCAGGTTTAATAAAGTTGACTTCCCGACATTTGTATACCCCACGAGCGAAAGTCTTAGGAAGTTCTTTCTTTCATCCGCCTGTGTCTTTCTTTGTACATTTATTTTTTCAAGCTTTTCTTTCAGTACGGAAATTCTTTTCTTTATAAGTCTTCTGTCGGTTTCTATCTGAGTTTCGCCCGGTCCCTTCGTACCAATACCTCCGTATTGCTTTGAGAGGTGTGTCCATTGTCTCGTCAGCCGCGGCAGAGAATATTCAAGCTGTGCAAGTTCTACCTGAAGCTTTGCCTGCGCAGTTTTTGCATTGCGGGCAAATATGTCAAGAATCAGATTAGATTTATCGAGAATCTTGCATTTAATTTCCTGTTCGAGATTACGCAGATGCGTATATGACAACTCGTTTTCAAAAATCACAAGAGAGATATTATTATCTTCAACGTACCCGGCAATTTCCTGAACTTTGCCTTTGCCAATCATAAAACGAGAATCGTAATTATGAGAAAACTGATAGAATGACTTAACAACCTCTGCCCCTGCTGTTTCAGCAAGCGAACTTAGTTCGTTCAGCGATTGTATGTGGTCGTAAGAATTCTTTCCGTCTTTAACGGAAAAGTATACCAGCACCGTTTTTTCTATTTCTTTGCGTGTTTCGAGCAATGATAGTGAAAATTAATTAATCAATATATTATAACCAAATGCCTCTTCAAATAATTCTTTCCTCATGTTCGCTCCCCAGAGTTCAAGCGTAGGGTCTTTACCTTCCCTTGGAGCGACCTTCACATGGAAATTTTTATCCTGAACGGTTACTTTTATAGAATCTATTGCTGAGCTATGTCCTCTGTCCAATCCATCCGCAATACGCAAAATCCCAGAGAGCATCTTTACCTTGCTTTTATTCGCAGGAGAAAGCTTGTTGAACTCTATATGTTTTGTTTTCGGATGCGATTTTCTGTGGTATCTTGCAATATTCGCAATTATTTCAATTTCTTCATTATTAAAACCGAGAAGTTCAGAGTTTTTTATAAGATAGTATGAATGTCTATGATGCTGTGAATGAGAGATACTATGTCCTATATCATGCAGATAAATTGAGGCTTCAAGCAGGTCAAGGTCCTGGTCAGTCAGTCCGAATTTATCCCTTAACGCATTGTATATCGGCAAAGAGAGTTGAAGTATCTTCCTGCAATGGGCTTCGTCAAAACCACAGTGTCTTCCGAGGTTTATAACACTTCTGTACCTCACGTTCTTCATGTCTTCCGATTGGAGCGTGTTGTGCTCTTTATCAATAGTATCGAAGAGTATTCCTTCTCGCAGTGCGTAGCTTGAAAGCGTAATTTGTTTGATGTTTACTTCTTTAAATATCTGTTCAAGTATTATGGCACCTGCCGTGATTATATCAGCCCTATCTGAATCAAGCCCCTCGATTTTTTTAATAGCCGCGGCATTGTCAAAACTCAGAATGGTTTTTACTGCATAATTTAGCTCAGCATCAGAATACTTATAGTTATTGAAATTGAAAAGCGAAACATCCTCCGTTGTGCTCTTACAGTAAATTATCGAACCAAGGTTTGTTATCGTTCCCGACGTGCCGACAACTAAATCGTAGTTTTCTTTCTTAAGGCTTCTTACAATAGGGTTTATAATGCTTCTTACATGAAGCCGCGCATTTCCAATGTTTTCTTTTGTGTACTTTCCGTCAGAGAAAAATTTTTCCGTCAGACGTACTGCTCCAAGTTTTATACTGTTCGAGAATTTCACGTTGCCCTTCTCTCCCGTCAAAAACTCGGTGCTGCCGCCGCCAATGTCAATTAAAAGTATCTTTTTATTGTAAACATCAAGCGCCTGAAGTACTCCGAGATAAATCAAACGTGCTTCTTCATACCCTGATATTACCTCAATCGAAATACCCGTTCTTCTGAATGCTTCGTTTATGAACTCGTCTTTGTTCAATGCTTCACGCGTAGCGCTCGTTGCCACCGCCCTGATTTCAGCGTTAAAAGAATCGCACGTTATTTTAAAACGCTTGAGTACCGTTATCGCCCTTTCCATCGCGTCAAGAGATATGTACTTCATATCGGTTGAACTCTTTCCGAGTCTTACTACCTCTTTGTCTTTCGTAAGTACTTTTATTATACCCTTATCATTTACGCTCGCAATCGCAAGATGAAAAGAATTCGTACCAATATCAATCGCTGCAAGCGTTTTATTCTGCATTGTTTACTGTTTATTTAAATAATTGTTTATAAAATTATACACAGTGTCAGAGGGAATATCATCTATGTTTTCCGTGTCTGACTGAATGAATGTTCCCTGCGGATTAATGGGTCCCCATTCATATCCCTTTGTCGGTCCGAACAATCCTATTACTCTTGCGTTAACGTATGCAGCAACATGCATCGGACCCGTGTCGTTGCTAAGATAAAGCGTTACGCGTCTTAATATTGAAGCAACTTTCCTTATTTGAATTTTATACATAATCTCCGAGTCAACTGAATGATTTTTTAGCTTGTGCCGGATATAACTGTTTATTTCTCCGTCTATCAAACCCGAAGTAAACACAATGTAAGGATTATATTTTTTGTGAAGCATAAGAATAAGTTTCACGAAATTATCTTTATTCCATCTGTTCTGAACCTTTGCCGCACCCGCATGAAACGCAAACACGGGTTTTGATTTATCCGGGAAATTATTCTCAAAATACCGCTCTGCATACGACTCCTCTTTTTTATCAAGAAAAATCCTTACGTTTTTCTTCTCCTCCAAAGAGAGATCGCAGCCTATAAGTCTTACAACATCAAGATTTCTCTCCGTTTGATGAAGCTTCTGCTCATCCCAGAAAAACTTTTTCTTTACCGTCAGAAGGTTTGCAGATTTATTAATCTTATTCTCAACACTCTCCGCCCCGACGCGTACTTTTGCACCTGAAATAAAATTAATGTAATGCGATGTACGCGATATTGATGCTGTTGAAGGCACTATCCCTACATCATACTTGCGGGAAAACAGCTGATTGAAAAAATCCAGAAGCGAATGAACGCTTTGTTTGTTGTAATTAATTACCTGATTTATATAAGGATTTGCTTTACTATTTAGCACTTCATAACTGACAGGTGAAGCAATAAGGGTAACGTGAGCATGAGGAAACTTTTTGCGAATTGCTGCAAACATTGGGAGTGCGCAGAGCATATCGCCGAGCTGATGGTGCTGCCGAACTATTAATATATTCTTAACTTTACCGAAAGGTGTATCAGAGGTCTTCATAGTGTGCATCAACAACTTTATCCTTATCAATTTCGGATTTCCTCTTGTTTTCGACAGGGGGTTTTACAATGCCTGATGATTTATTCTTAGCGTTTTTATATAATCTAAATAATAATTTAACAAGATAGAAGATAAAATAGAATAGAAACAGGTACCAGATGAACTTAAGCATTTATCTTCCTGCGGCTTTCTTTACAGAAGGATTGAAGTATTCAATATTGCCATGTTCCGGTTTCATTATTTCAGAAACCAAGTCATTGAAATCATTTACATTGTTTACAAAATCCATTTCGGTTGCGTTCACAATCATAACTCTTGAAGCTTTGAACCTGAAGAAGAAATAGTTGTACGCTTCGTTTAAATCTGAAATATAAGTTTCGCTCATATTCTTTTCTGCGGTTCTTCCCCGTTTGTTAATGTTTGCCATAAGTCTTTCCACGGTTGACTGGAGGTAAATCACAAGGTCGGGTTTTTTAAGGTTTCTCTCAATAAAGGAAACCATTCTTTCGTAAAGTTCAAGCTCATCGTCAGCAAGATTAAGATAAGCAAATATCTTATCTTTTTCGAAAATGTAATCAGAGACGATGTACTCGTGGAAAAGGTCATCCTGTCTAAGTTCAAGAAGTTGTTTGTATCTCGACATAAGGAAATACATTTGAGTGTGGAGAGCGTATCTACGGGGGTTCTTGTAAAATTTTTCAAGAAAGGGGTTATCTTCATAACTCTCCAATACAAGGTTAGCATTCATCTTTTTAGCAAGCATTTTCGCAAGGGTAGTTTTACCCGCTCCGATGACACCTTCGATTGCAATGTATTTAATATGTGGTGACGACAATAACTTTAAATTTTATAAATAGAAACTTCTGAAATATCTTTTGTTAATTCAAGCAATTCTGACATCGTTTTATTTAAAACAGGATGAACAAAACTTTCGCTTATTTCGCACATTGGAACGAGTACGAACCTTCTGTTTTGGACTTCTTTATGCGGTATTGAAAGAATATCGTTTTCCAGCACCTTATTTCCGAAGAACAGAATGTCAATATCAATCTCTCTTTCAAACCATTTCTTTCTTACCTTGCGTCCAGCTTTCATTTCAATATCTTTTACAAAAACCATCAACTCATCAGGAGTAAAATGAGAGTTAACTTTTAATACCATGTTCAGAAACTTGTTTTGCTCTTTAACTCCCCATGGTTCAGTTTCATAAACAGATGAAACGCAAACTGTTTGAATATTACTGCAGCTTCCTATAAGAGAAGCTGCGGTTTCTAAATACTTTAATCTGTCGTTAATATTGGAGCCAAGCCCCAGAAAGACATCGGGTGTCAATTCCTTCTCAATTCATTAATTACCTCGACCGAATCAATGATACCCAACGGAGCGTTTGGTTTTCTTATCTTAACGATAACCTTCTGAACCAGAGAAAAGTTAGCGAGAATTGCCTCACAAACTTTAATGTTTGCTGTTTCAACAAGGTTAAACTTTTCTTTGTTAAATATTTCTTTAACAAGGTTATAAACAGCAAGATAGTTTACCGTTTTACTAAGTTTATCTGAATCCAGGAGTCCGCTCAGGTCGCAAATCATTTCAATATCAACTTCAAACTGGTTGCCGAAAACCTTTTCATGTTCAAGGTCACCATGATACGCAAAGAACTTAGCGTTATTTATCTTAATGGTTGTCAGTTTCAATAAATTATTTCTTATTTACTTTTTTTGCGGCTTTCTTCAAAACTTTAGTTACTTTTTTGGCTTCTTTCTTAACTGCTTTCTTAATCTTCTTATTCCCTTTTTTAATCTTTATCTTTTCAAGAGCCACCTGCATTGTCTTGCCAATATCAGCAGGAGACTCAACAACATGAATACCGCATTCTTTCAATACAGCCATTTTTTCCGCAGCGGTTCCTTTACCTCCTGCGATGATAGCTCCTGCGTGACCCATCCTGCGTCCAGGGGGGGCTGTTCTACCGGCAATAAATCCGACAACAGGTTTTTTAACATGCTTTTTAATAAAGTAAGCAGCTTCTTCTTCGGCATTTCCGCCTATCTCACCTATCATTACTATAGCGTCGGTATCTTTATCCTCATTAAAAAGTTTAATCGCATCAATAAACCTTGTTCCAATAACCGGGTCGCCGCCGATTCCAATACAAGTTGATTGGCCTATACCAAGTTTTGTCAACTGGTCAACTGCTTCGTAAGTAAGAGTTCCGCTTCTCGAAATAACACCGACTCTTCCTTTCTTGTGAATAAATCCCGGCATGATACCAATTTTACATTCGCCCGGACTGATTATACCCGGGCAGTTTGGTCCTATAAATCTAACGCTACGTCCGTCTTTATTTTGGCTTTGAACATAATCATAAATATTGACCATATCCTTCGCGGGAATACCCTCGGTTATGCATACAACAAGATTAATCCCTGAATTAACTGCTTCAATGATTGCGTCTGCGGCAAATCCAGCAGGAACAAAAATAACGGAAACATTTGCTTTTGTTGCGGCAACTGCCTCTTTTGCTGTATTAAATATTGGAACCGAATCGTTGAACAACGTACCACCTTTACCGGGTGTTACCCCTGCAACAACATTAGTTCCGTACTCTATCATCTGTGTTGTGTGGAATGTCCCTTCAGAACCCGTAATACCCTGTACGAGAACTCTCGACCTTTTATTTACTAATATGCTCATGTTAAAATAATATTTTTATTTAACTACATTTGTTTTAATCTTCCATTTTCCGTTCTTATCGGCACGAAGTGTGTAACTTATTTCGCTCGCCTTTTCAACCTCCTTGCCGTCAGCACCGACCATTGTCTGCTTTACTTTAACCTTCACAACAGCCGACCCGCCCTTCTGCGATACAACTTTCGGTTCTTCCGTTATCACGAATTTCTTCGTGCTCTTGTAGTTCTTCTTAAAGCTGTCAGTACTGCGGTTATCCCATACCTCGCTCGCTTTCTTCATGTTAGCGTCGAAAGTCTTTGAGTCGTCGACGCCGCGCTTTATGTATTCAAGATAATCATTTATGGCTACCTTCGGATTGTCGAGACGCTTGTTCAGCTCTTTTTCCTTTTCCTCCATTTTCTTTTGCTTCGAAGATTTTTCTTTAACCTTTGCGGAATCTTTTGAAGTCGGAATCGTTACCGTCTTTGAAGTGTCCTGCAATGTCGTTCCAGACAGGCTTCCCGACGAAACAAGCGTGGAATCAATCTGCTTAAGCCTTTCTTCCCACTGCCTTAACTGTTCCTCTTTAATTTTCAGAAAATCTTCCTTGTCCTTCAGCTCTTTGTCTTTATTCGCAAACTGTTCCTGCTGTTGTAAAAGAGCCTGCTGGTCTTCTTTTTTGTCACACGATGAGATGGATAAAACTAACAATACAAGAATTACTCCGGCGATTAGATTTTTTGTCAGTTTCATTTTTTAGAATAAATTTTATAAAATATTATTTCAAAATAGTCTATTTGCTTTTGATATTCAATTGAATATTTGAATAACATTTTATTGTAATTGTGTAATTGCTAACTTACATTATGAAAAACCGTAAAATACTCGAGGAACAAAGCTGGAAAATCCTTGAAACGCTTATAGAAGCGGGGTTTCCGTCATCCATGGACGATGATTCATTCAGGGAATACAGTGCAAAAATCGAAGTAGAAGGTATAGGCATTATAAATCTGTATTACAGCCCCAAAAAGAAGGGATTTAAACTCGGTTTTCATGAAATAAAAGAGAAGACGATCCGAGCAGAGATTAAGGAGCTTTTAAGTAGTATTGATATATCCGTTACCGAAGACGGGATATATACAAACAAGGGTTATGAAATAGATGTTGACGGTTCATACTTCAACAGTAAAACATCTTACGCTACTATCATCAGAAAAAACGGAAAAGTAATAAAAGAATTAAGCGGGCTTGTTGACACTTCAAAAGTAAAGAGTTCAAACCAGATAACCGGAGAGATGAAGGCGGTAATAAAAGCAATCGATTACTGCAACGAAAACAAGATTCGGAAAATAAGACTTTACTATGACTACAACGGTTTAAAGTATTGGGCGGCAGGAAAATGGAAAGCAAACCTCGTCTCAACAAAATACTATCAGGATTTCATGAGCAAGCAAACCATAAACATTGAATGGATAAAAGTCCCCAGCCACACAGGGATTTACTGGAACGAGCGAGTAGATGAACTTGCAAAGAGCGCAATTACTAAAACTCAAAAATAAAAGAGGTGCGTGGAATTGCACCTCTTATTAATTTTTTAGATTACTTTATTATTTTCTGTGATGCACTTTTTATTCTTTGGCTTATATACACTGCAAGCTTGATTTGAGAAAGCTAAAGTTCTTATTTGTTTCTGTACGGACAATTCTGTCTCCAGCCTCTTCCGAAGCCTTTCTGTGTGTTGTCTTTAGAAGTATCGTCTGATTTGTATCTTCCGTTTCCTCTATTACATCCCGGACAGTTCGGACAATTTCCGCAGTTACCTCTATTACCATTTCTCCATCCTTTTCCTTTTCCGCTATTATTCTTGTAAGCAGCCCAAAGCGGAACACCGTTTTCGTCAGCAAGTTTGATTGAAGTCCCATTTTGAGTAACTTCATTCGGATAGAGCATGTTAATGCCGTCCACAGTTTTTACCAAGCCAATAATTGTTGCAGATTCGTTGTTAAGTTTGTAACCATTATTCAACCAATACCAATAAGGTCCCATGTGAATCTGGTAAACAGTACCATCGGTTGATGTAAAATTAGCGATAGGGTGATTAACTTCAGTTACGTTACCAGTTACGGTAATCGGGTCTGTTTGAGTATTTCTTTGTGCAAATAATGCACTGCTCATAAGTACCAGAAGAATTGCGATGTTAATGTAAAGTTTCATTTTTGTTTCCCTTTATTTAAAATTTATTAACTTTACTTATCATCAGTCAAATGGCGTGCCAAACAAAACATGCGAAATAAGCCCAAAATCACGAGAACAAATACCCATCTCGACAATCTTGTCGCACCCTCCCTAAATTTTTCTCATTTTCTCCTATTACCTTGTAACCTAAATTCTTTACTCTAATCAGGTCTTTATTTTTCACTAAAGAATGATTTTGCCTGATTGTGGTTTATGCTTAAAATTGTTTCCTTTAAGCATAGTTTTCGTACTACTATTTACAGACTTCCTTCGAACTTGATTAATTTAATGTTTAATCAACATTATATTGCTTCTCAATATTCAGGATGTTTGTTTTTCTTTTAAGAAACTGTTATTTTACGACTATTATAAAGGCAGAATGCTTGTTTAATCCTATTAAAACTGTTCTTCAAACGAAACTCACAAGTTTCTTCATTCTAAAATCCCACTTTGTGGATTAAAACTAACGCTTGAAGCAAAAAACATAGTTTTCTTACTTTATACATAGTGATATGACTATAGTACGTAAATAAGAAACCTCGATTTTTGTTTATTTTCGCAGTATTTTTATGGCACGGTGTTTGTAATATGATATGTAGACACTTAAAATTAAAATAAAAATTAAAAATAAATTGAAAGGTAACAAAATGAAAAAGTTCTTCTTAGCAATCGCAGTAGTCTTAGCATTAGTAGTCTCTAAAGACAT